>DASRHX010000695.1:0-3877 GCA_035650295.1 Bryobacteraceae bacterium
GGATAGCGCCAGTCGACATCGGCCTGCGTCCGCTTCACGAACAACTCGCCGTTCAACAAGTACGCTCCCCACGTATCGCGGCTCCACAGCCCGAATTTGTTGGGCCGCGCAATTGCGCGGTCCTGGCGCAGCGTCAGGTACTTCTTCGTGATCTTCAGCCTCTCATCCGTGAAATCGGAGAACGCCCACATGATCAGCGGGTTTGTCGGCGCGAGCATCTCCGGATGCGTTCCGCGCGGCGGAAACCCGGCGATCCCCAGGCCGCCCGGCGCCATCATCGTCAGCGCCCAAATCGAAACTTCAATCGGCCAGTCGCCGCGATTCCACAGCCGGTGTGTGATATGCACGCACCCCTCGCCCTGCAACTCGATCGTCATCTGCTTCTGCAGACCGGCACTCTCCACAGGCGCCGTCGCCACCAAACCGCTTTCCCACGGCTCCACCATCACCGGAACATTATCGGGATAATATGTTGCGGGCATCATCTCCGGCGCCACCCACAACCGATGCCCGCCTCTGCACTTGAAGTCCGGTTCGCCCGACGTCTCCAGCTCCGCCGGAATCGTGAGCATCAGGTTCTGCCCACCTACGAACCCGTACCGGATAATACGCGGGCCAAAGTCTGTCGTGACGTCGAGCTCGATGACGCCGTCCGTCAGGCGCGCGGTCTTCACCGCCCCATCCATCCGCCGTCGACCACCAGAATCTCGCCGCTCACGTAGTCCGACGCCTTCGACGCTAGAAACACGGCCGCGCCCTTGAAGTCCTCAGGCGTCCCCCAACGGCCCGCTGGAATGCGCCCCAGAATCGCCGGGTTCCGCACCGGGTCCTTCTGCAGCGCCTCGGTCACATCGGTCGCAATGTAGCCCGGGGCAATCCCGTTCACGCACACGCCCTTGGAGGCCCACTCGTTCGACAGCGCCTTGATCAGCGACCCGATGCCCGCCTTCGACGCCGCATACCCCGGAACCGTAATGCCGCCCTGAAAAGTCAGCAGCGACGCCGTGAACACAATCTTCCCCGAACCCCTCGCAATCATCCCCTTCGCCATCTCGCGCGCCAGAATGAACTGCGAGTTCAGGTTGATCTCGATGATCTTGTCCCAATGTTCATCGGGATGATCGATTGCCGCCGTGCGCAGTATGGAACCCGCGTTATTAAACAGAATGTCGACCACCGGGTGATTTGCCTTCACCTTCGTGGTGAAGTCGTACAGGCTCTTGCGATCCGAAAAGTCGCACGCGTAGCCGTAAAACTTGCGTCCCGCGTTCCGCACGGACCTGCCAACCTCACTATCGTTGCCTTCCATCTGCGCGCTCACGCCGATGATGTCCGCGCCTGCTTCGGCCAGCGCCTCGGCCATGGCGCGTCCAATCCCGCGCCGGCAACCCGTGACCAGTGCCGTCTTGCCGTCCAGTTTGAACCAGTCCAGAATGCCCATGTCTTAGCTCTTACAGTCGATCAGGATCTTCATCACTTCGCCGCCCTTGAGCATCTGCTCGAGCGCGCCCTGCACGCCATCCAATCCGTAAACGCCCGAGATGATCCTGGGAATCGGAATCACTCCCGACGCCGCCAAGTCGATCGCCTCATCGAAATCCTGATGTTCATACACTCGGGCGCCGCACAGCTTCAACTCGCGCCAGAAGAACTGGAACAGGTTCACCGCCGGCGGCTGCGCAAAGATCGCTACGATCACCACACGTCCCCGCGTTCGCGGCAGCTTCGTCATTAGGTCCGCGCCCGCCGCCGAGCCGGAAACCTCGAACACAACGTCCGCGCCCGCCGTCCCGGTTTGCTCATTCACAAGGGCGACCACGTCCACTTCACGCGCATCCACAACGTTCAATCCCAGCTCGCGCGCCAGCCGAATGCGGAACGGATTCACCTCCGTGACCAGCACGTTCGCGCCCGCATGCCGTGCCACAAGCGCCACCAGTGTTCCAATCGGACCCGCGCCGATAACCACTGCGTAGTCGCCCTGCTTCACTTCGCCCAGCCGCACGTCATGGCACGCCACGGCGATCGGCTCCACCAGCGCCGCATGTTCCAGCGGCAAATTGTCTGGCAAGCGATGCAGCGTGTGCGCGGGCACGGTCCAAATTCCTTGTAGCGCTCCCGGCACGTCGATCCCGATGAACCGCAGCTTCTGGCAGATGTGCGAATGGCCCGCCTTGCACGCCGGACACGGCTCCCCTCCCGTCCCTTCTCTCGGCAAATACGACGAGCAGGGATCGAGCGGCATCACCGTAACGCGGTCGCCCGCGGCCCAACCCTCCACGCCGGCGCCGACGGCTGCAATCGTGCCGGACATCTCGTGGCCCAACACCGCGGGCGTCTTCACGCGATGGTCCATGTGGCCTTGAAAGATGTGAAGGTCCGTACCGCAAATTCCGCAATGGCTGACGGCTATTTGCACCTGTCCGGGCCCAGGTGCAATGGGCATGCATTCGCCCACTCCCATGCTTAACTTCTCTCGATAAAGTGAGGCTTTCATAGCGAATCCAAAGTATATCGAGTTTGTCCGCGGCCACCTTTCCGGCCCATGCTAACCTGTCGGTTTCCCATGCGACTCAAGGACAAGATCGCCATCATCACCGGTGCGGGCTCGGGCATCGGTGAGGCCACGGCGCAGCGTTTCGCCGACGAGGGCGCGCGCCTCGTGTTGAATGACATCCACTCGGAGAACGTCGAGCGCGTCGCCGCCCGCGTCCGTGAAACCGGCGCGCACGCCGTCACCGCCGTCGCCGATATCAGTGTGGAATCGCAGGCCGCCTCGATTGCCGAGACCGCCATGGACGCCTTTGGCGCGATCGACATACTCGTCAATAACGCCGCCGACTTCACGCAAAAATCGCTCGACGACGCCACGCTCGCCGACTGGCAGCGCGTGTACGGCGTGAACGTCTTCGGCACGGCGATGGTCACCAAGTATGCCGTCCCGCACATGAAGGTACGTGGCGGCGGTTCCATCGTCATCGTCGCCTCCATGAGCGGTTTCATCGCCCAGCCGAACTTCACCAGCTATAGCACCAGCAAGGCCGCCGGTGTCATGATGACGCGCTCGCTAGCGCTCGATCTCGCGCCCTTCAAGATCCGTGTCAACAGCGTTTGCCCAGGCTGCATCGTCACCACTGCCAGCCACCGCGAAGTCGACCGCCTCGGTCTGAAATTCGAGGACTGGTACGACGACAATGCCGCCAAGCACATGCTGCGCCGCCTCGGTGAACCCGTCGAAGCCGCCAACGCGATTCTCTTCCTTGCCTCCGACGAAGCCAGCTTCATCACCGCCGCCGAACTGATGGTCGACGGCGGCTACGTGCACTGGTAAACGCTGCAAACATGGATCTTGCTGCCGTGCTCCTTCAGACCACGCCGCGCCGCTTCATAGCCTGTGCGAACCAGTAGAGGAAGAGAGCGAACCCGACGATGAATAGCGTTAGCGGAGGGTTAAAGAAACCCTCCGGCGGCGGGTTCGTAACGTACACCATCGTATTCGTTACCGCTCCGACGAGGGACAGGGCGAAGGCTGGTACCGCCAGCCGGTTGCGCAGCAACAGCAGGATTGCTCCAACAGTACCGCCGAGCACACCAAGACCCCAGGTGAGCGTGCTCCAAATGGGGAGTCCGCTCACGTAGTCGCGGTGGGCCGCGGGCAATCCGTCAAGGAACGCGTCCGGCATGAAGCTCGTGCCGCCCCACAGGACGGTGCCGAAGCCGTTCCAAAGGATTGCGAGCACGCCAACCGCCCACAGGTACCAGGGCGCCACCCGGCCTTGACCCGCTCGATTGTCTGGCATAACTGTTATCTACCCGTCTGCGTCCATCGGCGGCTAATTTATTAGCAGCCTACACGAACTTATATGTCCCCGGCTTC
>DASRHX010000696.1:0-2420 GCA_035650295.1 Bryobacteraceae bacterium
AAGAACCACACCGGGTCGCACAACGCCCGCGCCGCAATCGAACCCCACGTCTGCCGGTAGCGCAGCAGGTCGCGCCAGCGCTTACGGCCCGGCGTCACTTCCGCTCCCTCGTCGATCTCCACGCGCACCGGCCCCGCCGACATCCGCCGCCACGCCCAAAGCCATAGGAATCCCAGCGCGCCCGTCACCACAAACGCCATCCGCCAGTTTCCAAACCACGCCGCGATCCCCAACACCAGCGCCGGCGCAATCGCCGCGCCAATCGACGACCCGCTATCGAAGATCGCCACTGCCAGCGCCCGCTCGCGCTTCGGAAACCATTCGGCCACGGCCTTAGTCGCCGCCGGCCAGTTCGCCGACTCGCCCAGCCCCAACAAAAACCGGAACACGCAGAACCCGCGCAGCCCCGTGGCAAGCGGTGTCGCCATCGCCACAATCGAATACCATGCGACAGCGAGCGACAGCCCTCGCCGCGTACCCACCTTGTCCACCAACCGCCCCGATAACGATTGCCCCACCGTGTACGCCACGCGAAACGAGATCACGATGAGGCCGAAGTCCTGGTTGTTCCACCCCTGCTCGACCTTGATCAGCGGCGCCAGCACCGACAACGTCTGCCGGTCGATGTAGTTGATCACGGTCGACAGGAACAACAGCCCGACGATCCACCACCGATAACTCGATTTGACGCCCGCCGCCCGCGCTCCCATCGTCCGGCCATTATAGGGCCTTCGGGGGTTACGGCCGCTGACACGACCCTTCAGGAAGCCTCTCGCCGGCATCGACTGGCTCGCCCTGACGCGGGACTTCACACTCGAGTGTTCCTCGCTTCTTTCGGCCAAAGACCACTGGGTCGAAGCCCGCTTCCGAAATCGTACGCACTGCTGCGTCAAACAGGGCTTGGACCTCCAGTTCGCAGTACAGCTCTGAAATGTCCCAATATCCCGTTGCCCATTGCCATTCATCGGAATGGTTGAGCGGATCTTTGAACACCTGCAGCACCCGATCTCGAAACAACCGGGGCCCAAAATGTCTCGGACCGCTGAAACGAAGCATCGCAAGAGCTTCCAGCCCGACTGTCCACCAGTTGCCCCGGTCATCGGGACTCTCACTGTCTTCCAGTCGCGCTTCGAGCGCCCGAACTACTGCCCGCGGCGTCTTATTCCGTCTCCAACGGTATTGTCCCAGCGCAAAAACGGACCAGAATCGAACCTCCGCCGAGTCATCCGCGCAGCACTTGATCAGCGCATTCACCGCTTTGCGCTTTCCCTGCATACCCAGGCACTCGGCAGCTTGAGCCCGCACACGCGGCGTCTCCTCCCGATTGAGCAGCACCTGGATGAGAGGCCGGATCACGCGGCCATCGCGGCGAGTGAAACCGAGAGCGTAAACGGCACCCCATCTTCTTGCTTCAAGCGGGTCGCTCAACGCGGCGATCAGCGGCAACACCTCAGCCGGGTCGTCCCGAGTGGAAAGTTTGCGGGCCGGATCGACAATCTCCGCCCAATCGGTTGCGCCAAAGAATCTTTCCAGTAATTCGGTCATGGGGAGTGCGTTGAGTCAAGTCTAGCGCCCAACGTTGCCGGAACTGTGGCACATCGATACTGGGTTACCCGAGATGGAGGAGTCTCTCAAAATCGGCGCTCAGGCTGTATTTGCGGGACTTCTTCGCCGGATCGACAACGGCAATAAAGCCGCTTTCCACCCACGCCGCCAGCAGATTGCGCGCGGTTCGCTGCGAGATACCAAAAAGCCCCACAAGGTGTCCGCTCGTAATGGCCGCGCTATCCCGGAATAGTTCCAGCGCCTTGCGTTGCCGCGGATCTAGTTGACGCAGCATGCCCGACTGGTCGCGCTGCCCGGTGACGGCGGCATTCCGGGCGCTCAGTTGCACTTTTTCGAAGCTGTCGGCCACGCCTTCGCAGAAGTACTCCACCCAGGATGTGATGTCGGCTTCCGCCCTGCCGGAGTAGTAGTTGTGGCTTGGCCCAACCGACAATGCATCGTAGTAGCCGCCGAGTTCGCGGGCATAGTATTCCTCCAGCGAATACAGCCCTTTCAGGCCATAGCCGCCGAGATGGAGCACCAGCGTAGTCAGGAGCCTCGCGGTTCTGCCATTGCCGTCATAGTAGGGATGGATGGTGGCGAACTGGTAGTGTGCGATCCCCGCGCGTATCGGACATGGCAACCCCTCTTTTCCGGATGAGGCTAGCCAAGTCACCAGCGCTTTCATCAGCCTTGGAACGTCCGTCGCCTCCGGTGGTATGTAGACAATCCTCCGGCTCTGGCTGTCGCGAATGACATTCTGGCCGTCGCGGTACTCGGAAGGCTTCACTCTCGTGCGGCCTTCGGCCATGACAAGGGCATGGAGCATTTGAATCTGCGCTTCGGACACAGGCGTGCCTGCGCTGGCAAACCGC
>DASRHX010000697.1:0-3316 GCA_035650295.1 Bryobacteraceae bacterium
CACGAAGTCATCCCCGGCCACAACCTGCAGTTCTTCATGATGGAGCGCTACCGCCCCTGGCGAAATGCCTTCTGGACGCCGTTCTGGATGGAAGGCTGGGCCCTCTATTGGGAAATGCTCCTCTGGGATCTCAACTTTCCCCGCAACGCCGAAGACAAAGTGGGCGCCCTCTTCTGGCGCATGCACCGCGCCGCGCGCATCGTCTTCTCGCTCAGCTTCCACTTGGGCAGGATGACCGCGCAACAGTGCGTCGACTACCTCGTCAACGAAGTCGGCCACGAGCGCGACAACGCCGCCGCCGAAGTCCGCCGCTCCTTCGAATCCGGCGACGCTCCCCTCTATCAAGCCGCCTACATGCTCGGCGGCCTCCAATTCCGCGCCCTCCATCGCGACCTCGTCCAATCCGGCAAGCTATCCAACCGCGAATTCCACGACACCATCCTCCGCCTCAACGTCCTCCCCGTCGACATGATCCGCGCGACGCTCACAAACTCTACTCTGCCCAGGAATTACACTTCCAACTGGCAGTTCTACGGAGATATCAACCCATAAATCGTGAACGGCGCTACGCTGGAAGCGGAATCGTCCTGAGGACTGGCAGACATGCTCGATATGGGAGAGCTTGGCTCGGTGTGCCGCCAGATGTCGCCGCTGATTGAGCGCGCCTCCGGCTCCGAAGCCGACGTCATCACTACCGCGGCCGCCTCGGCGATGCTGCACTCGTTCTATTCGGAAATCGAAAAGATCTTCGCGCTCATCGCCCGCAAGTACGACAATCGAGTCCCCAATTCCTCCGCCTGGCACAAAGAACTTCTGATTCAGATGTCGCAATCCACGCCTGCGCGCCCACCTGTCATTACACCGTATGTTGTCGACGCGCTCGGTGACTATCTCGCCTTCCGCGACCTGTTTCGCGAAACCGCTGTTACGCTCATGCGCTGGGACAAACTCGCGCCGCTCCTCGCAAGGGTTCCTGAAGTCACCGGCGAATTGACCATCGCCCTGGCCATCTTTGCCCACCGCCTCGCGTCGAGCGGCGACACCGCATCGCCACCCCTCTGATCTCCTCGCCATTATTCCACCGCACCGCGCTCGCGCAGCAGCGCCACCGTTCTCCGCTCGCTCGAGCCGCCGAACAGCAGCGCATATCCCAAGGCCGTGCATTCCACAACTTCGCCTCGCCGCTCGTAATCGCCCGGCAGTTTCACGCGCAACTTCACGCCAGCGCCGCGGTCCAGCAATAATCGGGCCGCCGGCATTCCATAGTCGTCGTACTGCGTCACCGCATGGAACAGCGCCGTCTGCCCGCCGATGCCGGCTTCATCGACCGTTGCGCGTGCATTCACGTCGGCGCCGCGGTCAAGCAGCAGAGCGGCTGCTGCAACATTGCCGTATTCCGCGGCCACATGCAAAAGCGTGGCCCCCTGCAGTAGAAGGCAACGCCCACCCGACTGGCCGCAATCGAGTTCCGGGAATCGCTTATGTACGAGCCCGGGATCCGCATGAATCAGCTCGGCCAACTCGTCGTCTCGGCCTCGGAGTACCGCCATCACAGCCGGCTCGTCAAACCTGGTCTCGCCACCGGCGTCGAGAAGGATTTCGATGCACGCGCTCAGCCGCTCCGCCGAACGAGCATAAGATGCGATGACATAGTCGAGCGCCGTCCCCGCATACGCATGGCCGCTGATCTCGTATCCATGGTCCCGGCGGTTCGGATCCGCTCCGTGATCGAGCAGCCACTGCAGCGCCACCGCGTCCATCGACTCGCACGGCGCAAAAATAATCGGGTAATTCCCATGCCACAGCGCATTCACATCGGCGCCATGCGCCACCAGCACTTCCATCATGGGAATGCGATACCCATTCAGCGCCGCCCGCATTAACGGTGCGTCGCCTCCTTGATGCACGTCCGAACCGTGCTCGATCATCCAGGCCGCCATCGACAGCCGCGCCGCGCCCGGCGGCTCCCACGGCACGCGGCATTCGGCAACCCATGTCAACGGCCCATCCTTGCCGTAACCAAGCGGAGCCCGGTGCAGCGCCGGATTGCGCGCCATCAGAGTCTTCACGCGATCGAGATCGTTCGTGTCGATCGCCTGCTTGAGTTGCCCGATCTCCTCGAGTGAGTCCACGTGAGCCTTCAATTTCGGCCAGCTCAAAAACCCGTACAGCCGAGCAATCTGGAACTGCGCATCGGTGATCGATTTCGCCGTGCCTGCCTTTAGCAGGTCCTTGGCTTGGTCTTTCAGATGGCGAAGGTTGGGACGCTCGGGAAGTGGGCGCGGCCCGTCTTGTGGATCAGTCGGCATAGCGACCTCCTTTCTCAACGCCCGTTGTCCGCACATCGGGCCGAAAGAAGGTGCCAAAAACGAATGACTGACGGGTGGGCTTCTACCCTTTCCGCGGACCGGATGCGTCCTTTACGCGAACGCCATCCTATCACGCCGCTCCGATCCAGCGTCCGCGCTCCCTACCGCCGCGTCGCCTGCAGCGTTAAATCGCCGTCCCGAACCGTCAACGCCGCCTCTTCGAACTTTACACGCACCCCGCTCGCCCCCGCCGGACGAAACGCCCTTCCCCCCACATGATGAATCGGCCGCTGCTCCCCGCCGCTCCGCGTGAACATCAGTTGCTTGCCCTTCTTGCTGATTGCGATCCGCTCGTTCGCCCCTCTGCCATACCCATATTCGCCCGTCAGCTTCTCCAACTCCTCTTCGCTAATTGCCTCCACCCCCAGCCCGCCCGCCGTGCCCAGCGCTTCCAGATAGCGGGCCACCTCGGCCGCCTGCTCGCCTCCGGCTCGCGCGTGCGCCAACAGGCTGATGCTGTGCGGTCCCAGCGTCCGCTCAACTCCCGGCCGCGCCGCAATCATCGCCTTCACCACCGCCAACTGCCCCAGCATCGCCGCCGAAAACAACGTTGGCGCCGCGCCGTTCTCGATCAGCAACTCCGCAATCTCCCTTCTCCCCACGTGTGAAGCCGCCCCGAGCGCCGTCTCCCAGTCCCCGAATCCCCACTCCCAGGAAGCGTTCGCCAGCGCCGGCCGGATCCCCAGCAACTCACGAACCCTCGCCAGATTCCCATGCGAGACACCCACCATCTCCCGCGCCAGCGCCGGCGGATGTGACGGAAAGCTCTCGGGAATCGCCCCCTCTCCCCTCATCTCCGTTGCAGCCGCAGCCCCGGCCAATAGAAACGTTCGTCGTTGAGTTGCGATGTGTCGTGTGCTCATACCGTCCGATCCTGCCGCACCCGCCCGCGCAATGCACGTTAGAAAAACATGAGGCGCCAAGCCCGGCGGAATCAAGATGTTGCC
>DASRHX010000698.1:0-3608 GCA_035650295.1 Bryobacteraceae bacterium
CGACGAGTTCACGCGCGACCAACTCGCCGGCGATCTCGCCCCGAATGCCAGCGCCGAAACACGTGCGGCCACGGGATTCCACCGGATGACGTTGACCAATCGCGAAGGCGGCGTGGACTCCGAGCAGTTCAAGTTTGAAGCGACGCTCGATCGAGCGGCGACCACCGGCTCCGTGTGGCTCGGGCTGACCGTGGGGTGCGCGCAGTGCCACGACCACAAGTACGACCCGATCACGCAGAAGGACACTTACCGGTTATTCGCCTTCTTCGACAATCTCGCCGAGGTGGATATCGATGCGCCGATGCCGGGTGAACTGGGGCCATATTTGAATAAGCGCCCCGAGTACCGCGCCAAGCGCGACGCGATGCTAAAGGAGTACAACGTTCCGCCGTTGATGGCCGCCTGGGAGAAGGAGATGCTCTACACCTCCGCGCACCCCGGGGAGCGGACGGATTGGGATCTCGCGTGGGATTGCCTGCTGAAGCTCACCGAGGGCGGCGATGGCGAGCGCGTGATTCGCATTCCACCGGACAAGCGCACCGAGCGCGATTGGGATGTGCTGACCGATCACTTCATCCGCAACTATCACTTCGCCGTGGGCAATAAGAAGTGGAAGGAGCTGAAGCTCGACCAGTTGGACGTGAAGCTGCGGACGCTCTATGCGGAGTATCCGCAATTAACAAAGGCAATGACTGTGGCGGAGTTGGATGCGCCTCGCCCGGTGCATCTGCGCGTGCGCGGCGACTACAAAGCCGCTGGGATTACCGTGGAGCCCGGCACACCTGGGTTCCTTCCGGCGATACCAGCGCAAGGGCGGGCGACGCGGCTCGATCTGGCGCGCTGGTTGACGTCCGAGAGCAATCCGCTAACGGCGCGCGTGACGGTGAATCGCGTGTGGCAAGAGTATTTCGGCGCTGGCATTGTGAAAACGGCTGAGGACTTTGGTACGCAAGGCGACTCGCCGACGCATCCCGATTTGCTCGATTACCTCGCAACTGAGTTTCGCGAGAACGGTTGGCATTGGAAGCCGCTGCACAAGATGATCGTGATGTCGGCGACGTATCGGCAGGCGTCGCATACGCGCAAGGACCTGGAAGAGAAAGACCCGAATAACCGGTTGATGGCGCGGCAGTCGCGACTGCGCTTGCCTGCCGAGAGCGTGCGCGACGCGGCGCTCCACGCTTCCGGATTGCTGGACCTCCGCGTGGGCGGGCCAAGCGTGAAGCCTCCGCAACCGAAGGGCGTTTCTGAGATCAGCTACGGCTTTGGCTGGGGCGGCAAGTGGAGCGACGCCGAAGGACCCGACCGTTATCGCCGCGGGTTGTACATCCACTTTCAACGCACGACTCCCTATCCGCTGCTGATGAATTTTGACGCGCCGAAGGCGAGCGTGACGGCGTGCCGGAGGCAGCGTTCGAATACGCCGCTGCAGGCGCTGAACCTGTTGAACGATCCGGTGTTTCTCGAAGCCGCGCAGACGCTGGGCTGGCGCCTGGCAAGCCAAGAGGGCACGTTCGAAGATCGACTGAAAAACGCCTTCCTGACTACGGTAGGTCGCGCGCCGACGGCTAACGAAACCACGAGAATGCGCGGCTACTTCGACAAACAGAAAACCATCTTCGACAGCGAACCGGCGTCGATGAAGGCGCTGCGCGCGAGCACGATCGAACAGGCCGCCTGGACCGGCGTCGCCAGCGTTCTCCTCAACCTCGACGAGTTCATCACCAGAGAGTAGCCGCCATGAATGAGAAACAATTCCAGACAATTCAGACGCGGCGCGGCTTCTTCAATCGCTGCGCCGGCGGTGTAGGTACTGCGGCGTTGTTCGATTTGCTCACGCGCGATGGCTATGCGGCCGGCCTGGCGGCGCAGGACCCGCTCGCGCCCAAAGCGCCACACTTCGCGCCCAAAGCAAAAAACGTCATCTTCCTCTTTATGGAAGGCGCGCCGAGCCAGATGGATCTGTTCGATCCCAAACCGGCGCTGCAGAAGTGGCACGGCAAACCGCTGCCTCCGTCAATGACGAAGGACCTGAAGCTCGCATTCATCAAGCCGACCGCGTCGGTGCTGGCCAGTCCACGCACGTTTGCGCCACAGGGCCAGTGCGGCATGGAACTGAGCGATCTACTGCCCAACCTGGGCAGGGTCGCCGATGATATTTGTCTCGTACGCTCTGTGCGCAGCGATGCGTTCAATCATCACCCGGGCCAGCTCTTGCTCTTTACCGGCCATACGCAATTGGGCCGGCCAACGATGGGCTCGTGGGTCACCTATGGCATCGGCAGCGAGTCGAAAAACCTGCCTGGCTTTGTCGTGCTCACGTCGGGCAAAGGCACCAGCGGCGGCTCGGACAACTTCTCTTCCGGCTTCCTGCCCACGACCTATTCGGGCACTGTCTTTCGCGGCACGGGCGACCCAATTCTCTATCTCTCGAATCCCGACGGCATCAGTGACGCCACGCAGCGGGCGCGCCTCGACGCCATTCGCGATTTGAACACCGAGCGCGCCACGCTCACCGGCGATCAGGAGATCGCCTCGCGCATTCACAGCTACGAACTCGCGTTTCGCATGCAGTCGGCGGCGCCCGAACTACTCGACTTTTCGAAGGAGTCAAAAGCGACACTCGAAATGTATGGCGTGGAGCAACCAGCGACTAAAGCCTACGGCACAAACTGCCTGCTGGCGCGCCGTCTAGTTGAGCGTGGCGTGCGGTTCGTAATGTTGATGCACGCCAGCTGGGATCATCATTCGAGCATCAACACGGGGATTGTGCAGCAGTGCAAGGCGACCGAGCAACCGGCCGCGGCGTTGATACAAGACCTGAAGCAGCGCGGCTTGCTCGACTCGACGCTCGTCGTGTGGGGCAGTGAGTTCGGACGCACGCCGATGTCGGAGATCCGGCGTCCTGAAGAAGCCGGCAACGCGGGTCGCGATCATCATCCCGAGGGCTTTTCCCTATGGATGGCAGGCGGCGGCATCAAGGGTGGGCAGGTGATCGGCGAGACTGATGAACTGGGGCTAACGATTACGAAGGATCCGGTTCACATCCACGACCTGCAGGCGACGTTCCTCCACCTGCTGGGCTTCGACCATAAGAAGCTGACATACCGCTTCATGGGCCGCGACTTCCGGCTCACCGACGTGGAAGGCGAGCTAGTACAAAAGTTGATGGCATAAGAAAGACAAGTAATGGCCGACAGCGTGAAGTACCTTTTGGACGAGTCGCGCATTCCGCGATTCTGGTACAACGTGGTGGCCGATTTGCCCGCTCCACCGCCGCCGGTGCTGCATCCGGGTACGAGGCAACCAATCGGGCCGGACGATCTGGCGCCACTGTTTCCAATGGAACTCATCCTGCAGGAGGTGACGCCGGAGCGCGAGGTGCCAATCCCGGAACCCGTGCGGGAGGTCTATCGGCAATGGCGCCCCACGCCGCTGTTTCGTGCTCGCCGATTAGAGCAGGCGCTCGATACACCGGCTCACATTTATTACAAGTACGAGGGCGTGAGTCCGGCGGGGAGCCACAAGCCGAACACTGCAGTACCCCAGGCATTTGAGAACAAGCGGGCCGGTGTGCGGCGAATCGTAACAGAGACGGGTGCGGGGCA
>DASRHX010000699.1:0-4743 GCA_035650295.1 Bryobacteraceae bacterium
CGAGACATCGGGATATCGCGACGCGGGCATGGACAGGCGAGCGGTGACGATGTGCTCGACGCGAAACCCCGGGTAGACCTGAAGGAGATTCCACAGGCTTTTGGCGGTGAGAGCGGCGCCGGTAAGAAGGACCAGCGCGACCGCCATCTGAGCGACGACCAACCCGTTTCGCAACCGGGCTTGAATGCCAACGGCTCCGCGCTCGCTGTGCTTGAGCGTCTCACCGGGATGTCCGCGCCTCGTCTGGAACAGAGGCGCGAGGCCGAAAATAATTCCAGTTAGCAGCGAGACGAATAACGTGAACACAAGCACGCGGAGGTCGATCGCGATGCTGGAGACGCGTGGGAGGTCCGCCGGTAGATGCCGGCTGAGGAGTCGAAGCGCCACTGATGCGAGAGCGAGACCGGCTGCGCCGCCCAGAATCGAGAGGAGCACGCTCTCGGTGAGCAACTGCTGGGCGAGGCGACGGCGGCTTGCCCCGAGCGCCAGGCGCACGGCCATTTCCTTCCGGCGGGCGGCCGCACGGCTCAGGAGCAGGTTGGCGACGTTAGCGCAAGCGATGAGCAACAGGAGGCCGACACCGGCGAGGAGGACGGTCAACGCTCCCCGGATCTTCTCGGTAACCTGCTGCTCCAGCGGGACCGCGGTAATGCCTTTGTCCTTGTTCTCCTCCGGATACAGCTTGGCAAGATTCGCAGCAACGACGTTGAGGTCAGCCTGCGCCTGGTTGAATGTCAGGCCCTGTTTGATTCGCGCAAAGACTCGCAGAGGATGGGTGCCTCGTTGCAGTTTTTGGAGATTGAGCGCCAAAGGCACCCAGACTTCGGGTTGATCGCGGGCGGTGGTGGTGACTAGCTCGAATTCAGGCCCGAGCACTCCGACGACGGTGTAGTTGAGATCGTTCAACGAGACACTCTTGCCTACTATCGCGGCATCTCCGCCAAAGTAGCGTTGCCAGGCGCCGTGGCTGAGAACGATGACACGGTCCTTGCCGGGCTGGTCTTCTTCCTCAAGAAAATCGCGTCCCAGATTCATGCGAGCGCCGAGCAGACGGAAGAAGTTCGCGGACACGGCGCTGCCGACCAAGCGAACGGGCTCACCATTGCCGGTGAGGTTGAAGCTTGGAAAGGGATTGAGGGCGGCGACGTGGGTAAACATGTTCGACTGAGCGCGCCAATCGACGAAATTAGCCGGGGCGACGGTACCGAGATTACCGCTGCGCTGATGTTCCCAAAGCATGACGATTCGGTCTGGTTCCGCATAGGGCATCGGCTTGAGCAGAACGGCGTCGTAGACGCTGAAGATGGCCGAATTGGCGCCGATGCCCAGTGCGAGGGTCAGAACGACTGCGGCCGTGAACGCCGGGTTCATGGCGAGCATTCGAGCGGCGTAGCGGAGGTCGCGAGCGATTGCGTCGAGGAAGGCGATGGACTGCAGCTCGCGCCGGTCTTCGTGCAACAACGCTTTGTTGCCGAATTGCCGTTGGGCGGCGCGGCGGGCTTCGCCATGTTTCATTCCCTGCTGGACATAGCGCTCGGTGAGCAGGTCGATGTGGCCGGCGATTTCGGCATCGAAGCCTGAGTTCCGCTCCGGATCGCCAAACAGGCCGCGAGCCTTCGCGAGGAAGCGGCGGAGTGTGGGCACCGGCATCATTTTTGCGGCTCCATACGCAGGACGCGCCCGATGACGCCGGAGATCTGTTCCCAATCGGCAGTTTCCTTGGCGAGTTGCTTCAAGCCGCTTCTGGTGATGGCGTAATACTTGGCTTTCCGGTTGTTCTCCGACGCGCCCCATTCGGCCGTGATCCAGCCTTGCTGCTGGAGCCGCAGGAGCGATGTGTAAACGGTGCCTTCATTGAGTTGGAGAACTTCTTCGCTGACTTGTTCGATGCGGCGGGCGATGCCGAAACCGTGGAGCGGGCCGAGTGCCTGGAGGGTCTTGAGGATCATGAGGTCGAGAGTTCCTTGGAGGACTTCCGACTTTCCGGCTTTGGGAGGCGTTCCTTTGGACATTGCAAAGAAGGTAGCATGTTTCCCTTGGATTGTCCATAGGAACGAGGCAGGACCACCGCCGTGAGAGAACGAGCGTGTGGCGGATACAATAGAGTTGTTCCCCCATGAAGACCTTCTACATCGAAACGTTCGGTTGCCAGATGAACGTGCACGATTCGGAAAAGGTGATTGGCACGCTCCACCAGCAGGGCTACTCGCAGGTGGCGACGCCGGCCGAGGCCGAGCTGGTGCTGTACAACACCTGCTCGATTCGCGACAAGGCCGAGCAGAAGGTGTTCCACCGTCTGGACCAGTTCAAGAAAGAAGCGGGCAAGAACGGCAAAGTCTATGGGGTGCTCGGCTGCGTGGCGCAGCAGGAAGGCGAGCGGATTTTCGACCGGGCGCCGCATGTGTCGCTGGTGGTCGGGTCGGCGAGCTATACGAAGCTGCCGGAACTGCTGGTACAGATCGAAGCGGGCGGGCGGAGGGTGACAGGGTTGTCGCTCGACACCGAAGACACGTTCGAGACGCCGTACACGCGGCGAGACAGTCCGCACCGCGCCTACATCACGATCATCGAAGGATGCGACAAGTCGTGCGCCTATTGCGTGGTGCCGATGACGCGCGGGCCGGAGCGGAGCAGGACGTCGGAGTCCGTATTGGACGAGGCGCGGAAGATCGCCGAAGCCGGGTTCACGGAGATTCAACTGCTGGGGCAGAACGTGAATTCGTACCGCGATCCTTCGTCCGCGGGATTGAACTTCGCGCAGTTGCTCGATGCGGTGGGGAAGGTGCAGGGGATTCGGCGGGTACGGTTCACGACGTCGCACCCGCGCGACTTCACGAAGGAGATCATCGACGCGCTGGACGAGAACCCGGTGTTGTGCAACCACGTGCACCTGCCGGTGCAGGCGGGCTCGGACCGCGTATTGAGCGCAATGCAGCGGCTGTACACGCGCGACGACTATATGCGGCGAATCGAGTGGATGAAAAACTCGAAGCGTAATATCGCCATCACGACCGACATCATCGTCGGCTTCTGTGGGGAGACCGAGGAAGACTTTCAACAGACGTTGAAACTGATTGAAGAGGTCGAATACGACTCGATGTTCAGCTTCAAATATTCGCAGCGGCCGAATACGCCGGCGTTGGCGCTGACCGATCACATCGCGGAAGAGGAGAAGAGCCGGCGCCTGTCGATTCTCCAGGAGAAGCAGCGCGGCATCCAGATGCGCCGCAATGCGGACTTCATCGGCGAACGGTACGAAGTGATGGTGGAGTACTTCAATCAGGCAACAGGCCAGTGGGTGGGCCGGACGGCGCAAAACAAGACGCTGAACTTCTCGCACCCGGCGGCGATGCCCTCGCCGGCCATCGGCGGATACATGGACGTACTGGTGACCCGTTCCGGTCCGAACTCCCTGGCTGGAGAGTCCGTGCGTGCGTAGCGCCGCGGTTTGCTCTAATGAAAGTGCAGGGAGGCGCCATGGAAGTTGAGATGAAAATCCGCGGCCTGATGATGGACCCGGTCACCAACATGCCCATCGTGATTTTGAAGGATGCGCAGGGCAACTCCATTCTGCCGATTTGGGTGGGTGTGTACGAGGCGAATGCGATCGCGCTGGAAATCGAAAAGATCGTTACGCCGCGGCCGATGACACACGACCTGATCAAGACCTTGCTTACGGGCCTGCACACGGGCGTGCGCAAGATTGTAGTGAACGAGCTCAAAGAGGACACCTTCTACGCGGTGATCTGGCTGGAGCGCGAAGGGAAGTTGATTTCGGTCGACTCGCGGCCCTCGGATGCGCTGGCCATCGCGTTGCGGCTGGACTGCCCGATCTACGTCGACGATTCGGTGCTGCAGAATTCCAAAATGGCGAACACGATCGCCGACCGTGTGAACAACGATGAGTTGCGGCGGTGGCTGGAGAACCTCAACGACGAGGATCTGGGCCGGTACAAGATGTAAGGGCGATGCTCAAGCAGCTAGAACGGCTGATGGAGCTCGGCATTGAAGCCGCGCCTGTCGAGGGTATGCAGCGTCACGTTGTCTTCGCGCGCGGCGGCTATGCGGCGCTGGTGGAGCGGACTGCCGACGGGTTTGGGCGCGTGGGAGCTGCCGGGTTGATGACCTCCAATGGGCTGGCGATGTTGATGTGGCGCGACGCGAAAGCCTACTTTGTCACGCGGAACGGCGAGCAGGCGGCCTCGGACGAACAGGTGGCTGCGCTGCGTTCGTTTTCGAGCGATTTGGAGCGGACGCTTCGGGCCTGTTGAGTTGTTTAGCCGCCGATGGACACGGGTGCACGCAGATAAGGCCCGCTAGGTGCGTGTGTCGGGAACCAGGCGGCGGATGTCGGGGATGCCCTTGGCGAGTTTAGCCGGGTCAGGGTCGTTGGAGCGCATGGGGGTGTGATCGAGCGGGCTGCGGAGACGGCCGCGAAGAACCGCGGGGATTGGTTTGATGAATGGGACCTCGCCGACGAATGCGGTGTGCTCGGCCAAGGGCGCACAGTCCTTGGTTTGATCGGGGAAGCGTTCCAGGATGTTGCGGCGTGCCTGGAGATCCTTGAGTTCCCTGAGCGCGTTGGTTTCCATGCGCTGGTAACGGGCTTGCATACGTGAGAGGCGGTCGAACTTGAGTGATTGGACGTCGTCGAGCGGGTCGAGTGAGTTAACGGCTCGCTGGAGGGAGTCGAAGGTGACGCGGGCGGAGGCGATTTCGCGGCAGAACATGAGTTCGAGGTCG
>DASRHX010000700.1:0-3817 GCA_035650295.1 Bryobacteraceae bacterium
CCAAATCCAAAAAGGAATCACGGGTCAGGAGACCACAGTCACCATCAACCTGGCCGGCAGCCTCGACACCGCGACAGCGCCGGAATTGGAACGCCAACTTGGGCCGGTGCTGGCGGGCCCGGTCAAGGACGTCATATTTGACTTGTCAGGCCTGAAATTCATCAGCAGCGCAGGACTGCGCGTGTTTTCGTCGACACGCAAGATCCTCAAGGAGCGCGGGGGCCAGGCTTCGTTCATCCACTTGCAACCGCAAATCCAGGAGGTTTTTGAGATCATGAAGTCGTTGCCCGGCGTTGCCTTGTTCAAGGATGTGGCGGAATTGGACAGCTACCTCGCCGCTCGGCAGCGCACCCACATACAATCGTAGGCGTTCTCGTTCCGTGTTATCTGTTCAACCCGTTGACGAAACGGAGCGCGGCGCCACAACTCAGTGGCCACCGCGCCCACGCTTCGTCATGTGCTCGCAGGATGCACACTTGGCTGCACTTAGTAATTCTGCGTGCCTGCATTGGGGATCGGGCTCGTAGTCGGCGCCAGTGGGGCCAACCGTTCCCCTGAAGGCTGCCCTGTGGGCGCGGGTTTCATTACCATCCCGTTGACGACTTGCGCGACACCGGGTACTCCGCGGGCGATTTCTTCAGCATGCCGAGCCTGAGGCTGATCATCGACAAAGCCGCTCAGCTGCACGACTCCGCCAAACGTATTTACGTGTACCGAATCGAACTTATACATCGGGTCGGACTTCAATTTCTTTTCGACCGCTTCGGTGATGCTCTTGTCGTCCTTGACACGGCCCTGGCTCCGTTGATCGTCTGAAGAAGAATCCGTAGACGAGCATCCCGCGAGAGCAGCTGTGCATATGACCGCGCTGATGCGGCCGATTGCCACCAGGTTTTTGATGTTCTGCATAATTTCTTCCCTTTTCTGTTTCGGTTGTTGTTTCTCTGTAGTGATGTTGTCTCAGGTTGCTTCTGCCGCTGCCGCCTCGAGGTGTGGTTCGTATTTTTCCACATCGCGTTCAAGAAAGTAGTTTAGAAACGTGCGAATCACCGCGATGGCGGCGAGTTGGCCAAGGTCCTCCCAGGTCGGCGAAATGGCGGTGCGGACAATGTCGGCAGCCAGTTCGAATTCGAGCGCCAGGAGGAGCCACATCCCAAAGTTGCGCCAGATCAATTTCCTTCCGCCCATCGGGCCGCGTGCCCGGAGGAACGAAGAGAGTTGAAACAATACGACAAGGGCGCCCATGAGGATGATCAGCACCGCCACCGCTTCGAGGGTGAGAGCGATGTGTCCGGCGGCCGTTTCGAAAACCTTTTCCATCTTACCCCACGGTCTTCGGCATCCGGTAAACACAGCGGAAGCCGACGTGACAAGTGGATGTGTCAACCGGCTCCGGGAAGCGCGCCGCAGGCCGATAGCGGCGGCAGTAATTGTGGGAGCAGAGGTGCGAGCCGCCTTTGAGCACCTTTCGAGGAATTTTTATTTCCGGCTGGGAAGGGTCGTAACTTTCGGTTTCGTGCCCACCGCGCGGATTCCTTGGAATGCAACACGCCTTTTGTTTCTCGTCGGGATGACGTGGATGGTACCAGTCCGTGGTCCATTCCCACACGTTGCCGACCGTATCGTGCAAGCCGTAAGCATTGTGTCGAAAAGCGTCCACGGGCGACGTGCCTTCGTAACCATCCTGGCGAAGATTCTGCCATGGAAATTCTCCCTGCCAGAAGTTGGCCATGGCCTTCCCGCCGGGGAACAAATCGTTGCCCCACGGATAATCGGCGCCGTCGAGTCCGCCGCGCGCGGCGAACTCCCATTCGGCTTCCGTTGGCAATTCCTTGCCCTCCCAAAGTGCGAATGCCAGAGCATCGCTGAAAGCGACGTGAACGACGGGATGGCGTTCACGCCCTTCCAGCGAGGTGTTTGGACCCTGGGGCTCGCGCCAATTGGCGCCTTTGAGGAAGTGCCACCAGTTTCCGATGTGGCGCAAGTCGACCGGCCCGGTCGGCTTGATGAACACGAGCGAACCGGCATAAAGCATTTCGGGCAATGCGCCGGGATAGTCCTCCGCGCGCGGCGGAATTTCGGCGAAGGTGACGTGGTTCGTCTCCTCAACGAAGCGCGTGAAACGCTCGTTGGTAACGGGATAGCGATCCATCCAGAAGCCGTCCACGGTCACGCGGTGAACAGGGCGTTCCTCGGGATAATGTTTCTCCGACCCCATGCGAAATGTGCCGCCGGGAATCCAGACCATATCTGGAAATGGCGGCTGCTGCGCAGGCGCAGGCGGCGGTGACAGTGTTGGACTGACTCCGCTTGAAGCTGTGATCGTTGGTGTTTGCATTGGTTCCTCCTGATTGGAATTCAAATTATCACGCAGGGTGCGCTGATTGTTTCTCCGACTCGTCTCCGATCCTCTGTTCGAGTCCTCACGGGCGTTTCGCCAGCGAGGACAAGTGAGTGAACCGGCGCTCGAGAAACGAGCGCCGGTTGTGAATGGGGTCGCTGTTCGCGGTTGCTCATTCGATCACCGCTTGCTTCGCTCTTCGTGCAGCCGTTTGCTTCTTGGCACCGCTTCGGTTGCCATCGGTTCGCGCCTTCTCGGCGACTCTTCTTCCTCTTCGGATAGCTTGGCATCGTGGCTTGTCACCTTCTCCATCACCTGGTCGATGCTGAAGCTCGCCGGCTTCTGGCGTGGTGGAAACTCTTCGAAGGTCTTGATGAATTCGGCCACGATGGCCTGCGCCGGCACGAGGAGGAACGCGCGGTCAGCCATCCATTTGTCATAGAACACGCTCGCGTCCGCGTCGCCTCGCTCGAATGGATCACTTCGCAAGTTGTAGAGCTTCGGACAACGCATCGAGACGAGCGGCTCTCGCCAGACATTCAATCCGTGGGAGCGCTGTTCCATGAAGGTCGCCTTCCAATGGCCAACGCGCAGCGCCATCAGGTCGCCGTCGTCGCTCCAGTACAGGAAACCCTTGCGAGGGTTCTCCTTGACCTCGCCCTTCAGGTAGGGCAGCAGGTTGAAGCCGTCGATGTGCACTTTGAAGGTCTTGTTCCCGGCCGTGTGACCTTTCTTGAGCTTGCCGACGATGTCGGGCTCGCCGCCGGCGGCCGCGAGCGTCGGCAGCATATCGGTGTGCGAGAAGATCTCGTTCGACACCGTCCCCGGCTTGATCACGCCAGGCCAGCGGATGGCGCATGGAACGCGCCAGCCGCCTTCGTAGTTCGTGTCCTTCTCACCGCGGAAGGGCGTCGTCCCGCCATCGGGCCAGCTCATGACCTCGGCGCCGTTGTCGGTCGAGTACATGACGATCGTGTTGTCGGCGATGCCGAGCTGATCCAGCTTGTCGAGCAGCTTGCCGACGTGCCCGTCGTGCTCCACCATGCCGTCGGGATACACGCCGAGTCCCGTCTTGCCCTGCGACTCCTTCTTCAGGTGCGTGAAGATGTGCATGCGGGTGGAGTTCCACCAGACGAAGAACGGCTTGCCGTCGGCATCGGCCTTCTCGATGAACTTGAGGCTCGCGTCGAGGAACTCTTCGTCCACCGTCTCCATGCGCTTGATCGTGAGGGCACCGGTGTTCTCGATCTTCTGCGTGCCGTCCGGGTTGGCCCAGGAGTGCAGCACGCCGCGCGGCCCGAACTTTTCCTTGAACTTGGGATCCTTCGGATAGTCGGGATTCTCCGGCTCCTCCTCTGCGTTCAGATGATAAAGGTTGCCGAAGAACTCGTCGAACCCGTGGGCCGTCGGCAGGAACTCATCCCGATCGCCGAGGTGATTCTTGCCGAATTGGCCGGTGACGTAGCCGAGCGGCTT
>DASRHX010000701.1:0-4137 GCA_035650295.1 Bryobacteraceae bacterium
TGCACGCGTTCCTGCGATGTCGAACCGAGCGCCGCGTAAGGCGTCGCATTGATACGCGGGAACGCACGGTCGGAGACGCCCTTCAATCCTAGTTTCGTCGGCCAGCCCTGATCGATCGAAAGCGTCGTCGGATGAAAGCTGCGTGGCTGCCAGTTGAATCGGAAATCGTTCACCAGGGTGGCCGAGAACGTATGCGTCTCGTTCAACAGCAGGGAATGTGCGCGGCGCACGGTGTTGCTGGCGTTGGGATCGGCAGCCGGTTCGTCGTAGGCCGGCGTCACGTAGGTGGGAAAATCGTGAAGCACGTAACGCACGCTCATTCGGTCGCGGTCGCTAAAAATATGGTCCGCCTTGGAAGTCCACGTCGTGATGTTGAGCGCGTTAACGGCATTGCGGTTGAAGTTGTTCGCGCCGGCCAGATTCGTCGGCGCGTTCGTGGGCAATGGGTAATAGGCGGCGACCTTCGCCCCTACGGCATCGAAGCGTGTAACGGGAATCACGTTACCAGCGAAGGCCGTTCTTGCGCGCGTCGATGCATTGTAAGTGGCCGGATCGTAGATCGGCATGAGGACGCCTGTGGCCGTGGTGGTCTGCGAGAAATTGCCGGCGCGCTGTAATTCGGTCGGCACCGTGAGGTTGCGCACCACGCCTACGCGCTGCCGCTGAAACTCGACGTGAGAAAAGAAGAACGTCTTGTTCTTGATCACGGGCCCTCCGAGCGCGCCGCCGAAAACGTTCCAGCGCAGCGGAGGCCGGTTCGCGGCAAAAAAATTGCGGGCGTCTAGCTTGTCATTGCGCAGGTTCTCGTACAGCAGGCCCGAATACCTATTGGTGCCCGATCGCGTCGTCATCTGAACCACGCCCGACGACGAGTTCCCGAACTCGGCGGAATACGCGCTCTGCTGGATGCGGATTTCCTGTACCGCTTCCACCGGCGGATTGAACAGCGCCTGCGGCACCTCGAGAGCGATATTCGAAGAGTTCACGCCATCGAGCAGCCATTGCTGTTGATCGGCGCGTCCGCCGCCGATCGATACTCGCGGCCGGATCACGTCGCCCTGGATATAGACTCCGTTCCCCATCAGGCCCAGCAGGTCGCCCACGCGGCGTCCATTGAGCGGCATGTCGGCGATGGTCTTGTTCTCGATGAACTGGCCGACCGTCGCCGTCTCGGATTCGAGTAGAGGCGCCGCCCCCGAAACCTCAACCGATTCCGACACCTGGCCGAGTTGGAGCGTTAAGTCGATGCGCGCCGTTCGGCCGAGCTCCATCACGATTCCCGTGCGCGCGGCGCGCTGAAAGCCTCCCAGCTCCGCGTCGAGCCGGTACGTCCCGCTCGTCAACAGGGGAAACGTGTACTCGCCCGACGTTGACGTTTGGGCCGTCAGCACTGCGCCGGTCTCTTCATTGGTCAACTTCAAGGCGACATTGGCCAAGCGTGCTTGCGACGGATCGGATACGATACCCGTCAAAGTGCCGGTCGAACTTTGTGCGTAGATCGCCGCGCTGCAGGCCAAAGATAGAATGGAAACCCGAAGCATGAGACCTCCCTCTGACGTGAGTCATTATATGCCCCGAATCGGCAGTCGCCGCCATTTTTTTGCTCTCGCGGCGCGCACGGCCGCTCTGCCTGCGCTCACCGCTCTTGCAGGCCGGATGGAGGCCCTCGCACAAGTCCCGGCGCAGAACATTGCGGCTGTCGAGTTCTGGCGATATGAAGGCACCCGCGAGGCCGCCGTTGGAGCCAACCGCCAATTCCAGGTGCAGCCTTCGCACATCTACGACGAATTGCGCCCGGCGCCCTATCGCGAGGGTGAGCCCGTTACCCGCCGTATCCCCGCCGCGGCAACTTACCTGAAAATTCGCACGCAGTCCGGCCTCGAAGGCATCTACGGACCCATCGATCCCGAAGTACCCGCTGTCGTTGATCGCCAGTTGAAGGGCCTTCTCATGGGCAAAAACGCCCTCGCCGTGGAAACGTTGTGGGACATGATGTATCGCAACAACCGCCACTCGCGCGCCGGCCATTACATGATGGCGTTAAGCGCCGTCGACAACTGCTTGTGGGATTTGCGCGGACGCTACTACAACACACCCGTCTACCGTCTGCTGGGTGGGCCCACTCGCCCTGCAATCCAGGCTTACGGAAGTTGTCTCGGTTTTAGCGTGGAGCCCGAGCCGGCCAAGGTTGTCAGCGCGCGCCTGAAGCGCGAGGGCTTTTTACATCAGAAGTGGTTCATCCCGTATGGTCCCGGTAGTGGGGCGGAGGGGATGGCGAAAAACGTTGACCTGGTTGCGAACCTACGCTCGGCTGCCGGCGACGATGTCGACCTCATGTTCGATGCGTTTCAAGGCTGGAGTCTCGACTACGCCATTGCCTGGTGCAAACGCGTGGAGAAGTATGCGCCGCGTTGGATTGAAGAGGCCTTTCCCATGGAGCGCCTGCAAAGCTTCGTCGATCTTCGCCGCGCTACGAGCGTGCCCGTCGCCACTGGCGAGCATATGTACGGCCGCTGGGAAGCGCATGAGTTCCTCAGGGCCGGCGCTATCTCTGTCGTCCAGGCCGATCCCGAGTGGTGCGGCGGCGTCACCGAACTCGTTAAGATATGCGCCATCGCCTCCCTCTACGACGCCCAGGTGATTCCGCATGGCCACGCGGTCCATTCGGCGTTGCATGTCGTGGCATCCCAATCGCCATCCACCTGCCCGTTGGTGGAGTATCTGATCACATCGCGGCCCGCCTACTACCACTTCGAAAAGAACCCGCCCGTCCCCGCCAACGGCAAAATCGCCCTCACCGAACGCCCCGGCTTCGGCGCCGAAATCGACGACGCCAAGGCCGAAAAGAAGACGCAGCTGAAGTTCGGCTAGAGGCTTGCAGGGCCAGGCCGCTTTCGCTTGACCTGTTTGAAATTGTCTCGGTCTATAGCGAAGTTCTCTCGAAAGTAGTCATAGTCGTAACGCCGGCCCCACAGGGCAGTATCACGTCAAGAAGAGCTCGGCTTAGGTTATCCGCGTCCATCGGCGTCCATGGGCGGCTAATTCTCTTCGTCTCGCCCTCAACCCTCCTCCTCCAACCATCGCCCAATCGCCAGCAGCGTCTCCTCTTCATACGGCCGCCCAACCAACTGCACTCCCGTGTTGGTAACCAACGCTGGCAGGCCAAGCAAATTGGCGAAGCTCAACGGCCGCACGGCTTCGAGCGAAAAGCGCGACCGGTCGCCATGCGGAAACGCTTCGATCGTCGCCGGAGCGCACAACAGCACTGGATACTGCTCCATGGCATCGAGAAAATGCGCACGCAAGCGATCCCGCGCCGCCAGATTCACCAGTACCTCATGCGCGGATGGCTCACCTTGCACGCGTGCTGCGGCGAACCACTCGAGCGCGAGTGGATGTAGCGATCCTTCTTTCCCTTGAACGAGCGGTTTCACGGACAGCCAGTTCACACGCCAGAAAAAGAATCGCCACAGCTCGTGTGCCCGATTTAACGTCCCCTGCATGAGCGCTGGGATCGGCTGACGGGCGCCCAGCAGCCGCGCCGCCCGTCGCAGCCGGCAGTGAATGCTATCCTCCACTGGCCAGGCGTCGATCAACGCGATTGGCGGAAATTCGGCGGGTGGCGTTTGCGCAAGCACCGGCGAGGATAAGGGATCGGCGGAGTCGTATCCGGCGACGGCCTCGAAGATCACCGCAAGGTCATCCACTGTTCGGGCCATCGGTCCCACTACTCCGAGCAATCCACCTGGATGCCCAATCTCGGGCGTGTGTCCCGTACCCGGCACGCGGCCCGGAGTCGGCTTCAAGCCGGCAATCCTGCAACAGTGCGCGGGCCATCGAATGGAGCCTCCCCCATCGCTGCCGATGCCGCCGGCGCTGAAGCAGGCCGCGATCGCCGCCGCCTCGCCACCAGACGAGCCTCCCGGCGTAAGCGCCGGGTCGAGTGGATTGTTCGTGCGCCCGGTTCCGGAGTTATCGGTTTCATAATTCATCAGAAAGGGCGGCGTGTTCGTGCGGCCGAGGATAATCGCCCCTGCATGACGAAGGCGCCGCGCGACAGTCGAATCGTAGGCCAGGCTGGCCTTGATCGTCACCGGAATGCCCGACAGTGGGCCGGGGCGCGGCGCACGCGCGGCA
>DASRHX010000702.1:0-2788 GCA_035650295.1 Bryobacteraceae bacterium
AAGAGGAAAAACGTGGCGCCACTTTTCCTGGGCATCGCCGAGAGTCCAACCGCTGATGCAGAACGGGTTCTGCCCGGCATTTCGGAGTGTGACGTACTCATCCTCCACTCCTTCGCGGCGGCCGTCGTGATTAAAGTCGCCGGCAGAGCCTGCCGGCGGATCGAACTTGAAATCTGAGAAGACAATCTGTGTCGTCGCTTCGGCGGGCTCACAGAGCGGTGTTTCATTTGCGAACAGGAACGGGACGACCGAAGGCAGAATGTCGCCTGCCCTGTGATGGGCCTTATGGACCATGGCAAGCCGCCAGTTGAAGGCAGTTCCCAACCGCCTTGCTTCACGTTCAGCCAACTGAAAGTAATGCTTCCCGCGCTCGAGGCGGTTCCTGCCCTGAGATCGCGTCTCGCTGGTGTCCCGCACGTTGGAATCTTCATCGGCCGAAGCTGTGTCCAACTCACCCAGAAGAATGGTGAGATTCCTGCCGAGCAAAGTTTTTAACGCAGCGTCGTCGACTGGTGTGCCTTGCAGGCCGTACGGCATGATGAATTCAGGCGATTCATCACGCACCGGCAGAGTGTACCATCCGGCGTTTGCGGCGACGGCGCCTATGACTCTGGCCTTCGGGAGAAAGGTCAGCATTCGGTGCACGAACTGGGCGCCGGCACTGTGTCCGAAAAGATAGTAGCCCGGCTGGTTGCCGCCCAGCGTGTTCGTGATAAGCCCAAAAAGTTGTTCGATTTCTGAATAGACGTACATGTCAGGGTTGCGCCAACGGCCCTCCTTGAGAGCACGACCATCGGGAGAGCCATGTGTGGTCACTCCCAAGGTGTAGTCCGTGCCATTGGGATAAACCAAGCGCGAGAATTCCACGACTACCAGCAGCCCGTTGACGCGCTCGGCGACCGGGGCGGCCGCCTTGACGTAGTCTTCGGCATTGCGATTGACGCCATGCATGACAAACCAGATCCGACCTGTAGTGGAATCAAAACGGCTGGCACGATAGATGTGGGCCATCAGTTTCGGGCCCAGGGCCGTTTCGAAGCGAATCGTTCCGAAGCCCGATTTGCTGAGGTCGCAGTCCTCAATCAATCGCGTGGCCGGGGTAGGTCCTGGTCCTCGATCGACAACCGAGGTTTCCCCGGAAGAACAGGCAGTCAGAGCGATGAGGGATAAGACCGCACACGCGATCCCGCGCCAGGCGCCCGTACCCTGTTGCCTGACAGCGAGAGCATTGTCGCTGCGTGCTGCGACGCTGTAACGTTCGCGCGCAACGTGGGCAATCCGATTGATCAATGCTTGATAGCCGATGCCTGCTGCTTGCGCCGCCTGAGCGAATGAACCGCCGTAGGCGAGAATATCATGAACGTTCACGGAGACGACGACAATCCGACCCTTGGGAGTGATCCGCACGTCGATGCGCGCATAATCGCGACACCCGGCAGCGCGGAAAGCGGTGATGGCGCATTCACGAATTTGCGACGCGAGGCCATCGTTCAGCTCGGCCGGGCAGATCCTGTCGCGACGACGGGCGCCTTTTTGTAATAACGGCAGGCACTCGATCCTGTCGTTCCCAATGAGAGCGACGCGAATCTCGCGCCCACGGACGACCTCCTCGATGGTCAGGTAATCCCGCGGCGGCTGTGGAAATTCCATCGCGTATGCGTCGAGGTCTTTCCTGTTTTTGAGCCGGGCCGGAGGGACGGCGAGGTGGTGTGGCGGGTAGATCCACAAAGGAAACCTCAATTTCTCCGAATCGATGTCCCCGAAGCGGCAGCAGTTGGGCACGTTGAGACCGGCGCGGTGAAGCCTGGACAGCACGGTGAAACGATCCAGCAAATGTCCCTGCACGACCGGGTCCGGCCCGGAATACGCGATGCCGGCCAGTTCCAGCATTGCCGGAATATGGGTCGGCATGCCAATTCCCTGAACGCCCGTAGCCAGGTTCAACACGAGCCCGCGCCGCGCGCCGGTGTGGGAATCTGGCGGCAGAAATTTTTCCAACTCACGCAACAGATTCGCGTCGCCGTCAAACACGCGCACGACGGCGCCCTCGTCGCGCAACGCCCGCACCAACTGGTGCAATGAGTGGCTCGAGTTTTCCATTGGTGCGCCGTTTTCAGGCATCCCAAGCAATTGCGGTTTCGGAGGGTTGCGCACGACAGCGATTCTTGGCGTCGGGGGCGCCCACCACATGGACCAGTCTTTTTTGTCGAGAACACGCTGGAGCTTTTCGGGCACTCCCTCCATCAACCGCCAGTCGAAATACTCGGCAATGACGATGATGGCGGCGATCTGAAGCAGCATGAGCTCGGGAAAGGTCAACATCAGGTTTGCCGCCCGACCCGTCTGACCGATGACCGCGATAACACCGGCGACGACTATGGTCCAGCCGACGCGCCATGCTGCCATGAGGGTGCTGTCATTGCTGATCGATTTTGCCACTGCCTCCGCAAGCATTGCGGTAATGAGGACAGGAAAGAACGCCACGCTCCAGAGGACTTCTGACTGGATCAGAGGTCCAGCCAGGAGAGCGACCACCATCAGCGCGGAGCACAGAGAAAGAATAACGGTAACACGCGCAAACAACGGCAGGCGCAGACGTTGCAAGGCGGGCCGGACGGTTACTGTCACCAGAATCACCGAAGCGATCAGCATCAAAGCGGGAACGACACCGATTTGCTGAAATCCGATGGCAATCAGTATGGCGCGCAAGCCAAACATCCGCAGCCCGAAGCTGAGGCGCGCCAGCGCGATGATCAGTGCTCCCGTGGGCAGCATTAACAAATAGAGC
>DASRHX010000703.1:0-3870 GCA_035650295.1 Bryobacteraceae bacterium
TAACGCAGCCCGGATGCCGCACGTTCTATCTAGCGCGTCTCGCCACCTGATCCGCCAACCGCTCTCCGCAACCCCTCCACACTAAGTCCACCGCCAAGCAGTACACCTGTTGCGGCCATCGGCTCCTCCCGCAGGAATCCAATCAAGAGATGCTGCGGCGCGACGAGTGCGGAACCCGTCGCATCCGCCTCCTCAGCCGCATAGGCGGCAATGCGCTTGCTCTCGTTGCTCAGCCGTGGCCCATCTCGCTCCACAGGTGCAAAGTAAGTCTCTCTTCCCGCCAACTGTTTTACCGCCTCCTGCATCGAACGCACCATCTCAAGGTCGCACAGCGGCACAAATAATTCGGGCTTCCCGAGTAATGCCCGCAGGAGATCCCCTGACCACACGGCATCGCGCCCATCGGATGCGGCAAGGCTCACGGCGTCTCGCAGCACTTCCCGTGCCACCGAGTTCCAACTTAGAACTACTGAAGGTGCCATCATGGTGCCCACTTTTCCATGATCACTTACGCCCGACGTCTCCATTGTCCTACGGAATTTGTGAACAACCCAAATAAGTCGCCTCTGGTTGAGGCTGGCAGTTCTTGAAACAAGTATAAGAACCACCACTAATTGAGAAAAATCGGAATTTCTGGCCGTACAGGGCATGTAAAGGCCCAGAATCCGGAAGGAATATCCGCCCATTGCCGCATGACCTTTGTTATGGCCGGAGGGCAATTCTTGTCGTACTGCCGAAGACCACCAGAAGACCACCACCGGATCCTATCGCCGCGATGAATGCCGGCTTCGTGTTTTCGGGAAGAGGGACGGGCTTGACGCCGCATTTAGGACTGCCCGTCGGCTTGAATTTTCGGTTTTGCTCGAATTCGTCTCGCCGCACTGCTGAATTGCGAACAGCGGCGTCCCCTTGGCGTAGGCACATGGACCCCATCGAACTCAGCCGAAGTGTATAACATTCAGCAGCAAGAGCCAGGTCCATTCGACCACGTGGTAAGGGAATCATGTTTGACGGCCGCGAATAGTACGGCCCCCCACGCTATACTGGAGCCATCACCCTCCCATGCAGGAAATGAGCGTTTTCTGGCTCCGCGCGGCCGTGGTTGTTTACTCTCTCGGCCTGCTCCATGCCATCCTGACGATTCTCCGCCGCGAGGAGCGCTTCTTCCCGCCGGCATTCACGGCCTTTCTTGTCGGAGCCACATTACACGGCGTTTCGATCACCGAACGCTGGATCCACAAGGGCCGCCTGCCGGTGGATAACTTCTTCGAATCGATCGGACTTTGCGCGTTTCTGCTTGCCACTAGTTTCCTGTTCCTCCACTGGCGATACGAATTCCGTTCCATGGGTGTGTTCCTGTTTCCGCTCGTGTTTCTCATGACAATGCTGGGCGGCATGGAGGCTCCCGTCAACGTATGGAGCTCCACTCAGGTGCGCGGCGCCGTCCTGCTGGCGCATGTCTCGCTTGTCATGCTCGGCTATGCCGCGCTGTTGGTGACCGCTCTCGCCAGCGTCTTTTATCTGATCGAAGAGCGCCGCTTGAAGCAGAAGATCACATCCAAACTTTTTCTCCGATTGCCCCCGCTCTCGACGCTCGACGGCATCATCACGCGTGCCATGGGTGCGGGCTTTTCGCTGATAACAATCGCCACGATTCTGGGCATTGCGTGGGCGCAGCGCGAGGGCCAGCGGGACTGGATTACGCAACCCCGCATCCTTATCTCGCTCGCTACATGGGCTCTCTGCCTGCTCATGGTGTTTCTGCGCACCTCGGTCGGATGGCGGGGCCGTAAGGCTGCCGTCATGGCGCTTATGATTCTCGGTTGTTCCGCGCTTACCTGGGCGGCGAAAGTGTTTCTCAAGCCGTCCTAGCAGATGAATTTCCACGTCACAGGTCTCAACCACACCACGGCCCCCGTGGAAGTGCGGGAGAGGCTCGCCTTCGCACCGGAACGTTTGGCCGACGCCGTGGCAGGGCTGCGCAATGCCGAAGGACTGTTGGAGACCATGGTCCTGTCCACCTGCAATCGCGTCGAGATCACCGCGACTGCGGACGATGCCTGCGACGCCCGTGATCGCATTGAGACCTTCCTCTCCGTTTATCACAACGTCGAGCGCGATTGGCTGCGCCCGTACCTCTATCACTTCACCGGCACCGACGCCATCCGCCATCTGTTCCGTGTGGCTGCATCCTTGGATTCGATGGTGGTCGGCGAGCCACAAATTCTCGGCCAGCTCAAATCGGCTTACGAAACGGCGCGCACGGCAGGCACGCTCAGCTCCACGCTCGAATCGATTCTCACTTCTGCGTTTCGCGTGGCCAAGCGCGTGCGTACGGAAACCGAGATTGGCCAAAGCGCAGTCAGCGTATCGTACGCGGCAGTGGAACTGGCACGCCAGATTTTCGGTTCGCTCGATCATCGCAAGGTGCTGCTCATCGGCGCGGGGAAGATGAGCGAACTTGCCGCCCGCCATCTCGCCAGGGCTGGGGCAAGCGACATTACAGTGACGAACCGCTCGCCGGCAAAGGCCAGCTCAATGGCGGAGATTTTCAATGCGCGCACGGTTCCGTACGAGTCGTTCCACACCGCCTTGAACAATTCCGATGTCGTCATTACCTCGTCCGGCGCTCCGCACTTTGTTCTGACGTGTGAGAGCATGCGTCCGGTTGTCCATGCACGCAAGGGACGGCCCATGTTTCTCATCGATATCGCCGTACCGCGCAATATTGAGCCCAGCGTGAACTCGCTTGACGGCATCTTTCTTTACGACATCGACGACATGCAGAAAGTCGTCGAGTCCAACATGCTCGTCCGCCAGGCCGAGGCCGAAGAGGCCGAACGCATCATCAGCGAAGAGGTCGCCCGGATGATGCAGCGGCTCCAACAGCGCGGCGCCGCGCCGTTGATTGTCAGCCTGCAACAACAATTGGAGGCGACCCGCCTCGCCGAGATGGAGCGTATGCGCGCGCGGCTGGCCCCGCTTACGCCCGAACAGCGCGAGCTCATTGATGTACTCACCCGCGGAATTCTTAACAAGATCGCGCACGGGCCCATCTCCGAACTACGCCGTCTCGCTGCCTCGCCCGATGGCGCCGATGGTCTGGAGGCCCTCAGGCGGGCGTTCCGCCTGGACGGCAACGACACCAAATGACGCATATCACCATTGGTTCTCGCGGCTCGCAACTTGCCCTGTGGCAGTCGCGTTGGGTTGCCTCCGAACTGCAACAACGCGGATTCACCACCTCCATTGAGGTCGTCAAAACAACCGGCGACAAGATCACGGGCGTACCGCTCTCGCAGATTGGTGCCGCGAAAGGCTTATTCACGAAGGAATTGGAAGATGCGCTCCTCGACGGCTCGATCGATATCGCCGTGCATTCGCTCAAGGACATGCCAACCGAGTTGCCTAACAGGCTCATACTCGCCGCCACGCCCGCGCGCGAAGATGCCCGCGACGCGATCGTAGGCAAAACACTTCAACAACTTTCGCATGGTGCGAAAGTGGGCACCAGTTCGCTCCGCCGCACCTCGCAGCTTCGCCACGTTCGTCCCGACTTGATCATCGAATCCGTGCGCGGGAACATTGATACGAGGCTTCGCAAGCTGGACGAAGGCCAATACGACGCTATCCTGCTCGCCGCGGCCGGATTGCGTCGCCTGGGTTGGGCCGACCGCATCGCCGAACTGCTTCCTGTCGAAACGATGTGCCCCGCCGTCGGGCAGGGTGCACTCGCGATCGAAGCGAGGGAGGACGAAGATTCGCCGGCCCTGCAGGCCTGCCGGATGCTGGAAGACGCGGCAACACGCGCCGCAATCACTGCTGAACGCTCGGTGTTGGCCACGCTCGGTGGCGGTTGCCAGGTTCCGA
>DASRHX010000704.1:0-5549 GCA_035650295.1 Bryobacteraceae bacterium
CGATCCGCAATGGGCGGCGAAAGCGCACGAGACGGCGGCGTTTTACTACATGCGCAACGCCGCCAGGGAAAAGGCGCTTGGACATTTCGCCAAGGCCGTTGAAATGGGTTCGATGAATGCGCGAGCGCATGCGGACTACGCGATGCTGCTGGGCAACGAGGATCTGGCGAAGTCCGAGCAGCTATTGATGAAGGCTCTGGCGCTGCGTCCGGACTGGGTGGAGGCGCGGGTGCGGCTTGCGGGCGTTTATACGCAGCAGCGCAAGTATGGAGCAGCGCTGGCGGCGATTTTGGAGATGAAGCGCGTGCGTCCGGCCGATGCGTTCGATCTGTTCCAGGTGTCGGCGTTGGCTTACGCCGGGCTTGGACAATACAAGGATGCGCGCGAAGCGTTGGCTAAGGCGGAGAAGTATTCCGACAGCGATTCGCGACGGTTCTACGTGCAAAAGCTGGCCAGCTACATCACGCACGCCGAGCAACGCGCCACGCTGGCGCGCGATGTGGGAACTACGCCAGAACAGGTGGCCGTGCTGGTGAAGGAGACAGAGGCCGACGGCGAGCGACCGCCAGTGTTGCGCCGCGATGTTATTCCGGTGAACGCGGGCGAGACGGAGTTACCGGCCAACGTGAGCGACGAAGAGTTTCGCGAGCGATTGGCCAAGCAGCAAGGCGAGGGCGTGCGAGGCGAATTTGTGAGGATGGATTGTTCGGGCGCAAAGCCCGTGATGGTTGTGGCAACGCCTGAGAAGACCTGGCGATTTCGCGTTGAGGATTTTGGACAGATCCTGGTCACTGGCACCAGTGGCGCGTCAGTCGAACTCGTATGCGGCGAGCAGAAGAAGCAGAAGCTTACAGTTCGCTATGGGCAGGCCGCAGGCGACGGAATCGATGGCGTGGTGAAGGGATTGGCATTCGAATGAATTGGACAGATATCTGCGAGCGGTACTTGAGGCTCTATACCGGCGCAATTGCCGATGTGCTGGATCACAGGGGATACCGCGATCAATCGCTGCCGCATTGGCTGCAGGCACAGACGGTGGCGAACCGAGTGGCCGGCCCGGCGTTCACGGGGCAAGGTTATCCGACGTCCGATCCAAAGAGCAGCGATATGGACGCGCGCTTGCGGATGCTGGAGAGCATCACGCCGGGAACCGTGTCGGTGTGGGCCTGTGGAGAGAGTGTGGCTTGCGCGCACTGGGGAGAGCTAATGTCGACCGCGGCGCGGGAGCGAGGCTGCACAGGCGCGGTGATGGACGGCGGTTTGCGCGATACGGATTTCGTCAATGCAATGGGCTTCCCAGTATTTGCCGCGTTTCGCAGTCCGGGTTCGTCGATCGGACGCTGGGAGGTTAAGGAATGGGTGGTGCCGATCAAAATTGGCGCCACGGAAATCCATCCTGGCGATTTTGTTTTCGGCGATATCGATGGAGTGGTGATCGTGCCCGCGGCGCTGACCGAAGACGTGTTGGCCGAAGCCGAAGACATTCACGCGCGGGAAAAAGGCATGCGCGAAGAGTTGCTGAAGGGTGTCTCCGTGAAAGCAGCCTACGACAAATTCGGCGCGCTGTAGCGGCTACTTATCCACGATGACGTCGAGGAACATGCGTGCTTGAGCGCCATCGGGCGCGGCAGACTCCACTTTCACCAAATAACGGCCGGGTTTGGCATAGGTATGCTGAATGCGGCCATAACCGTTGGGTGCGAGCTTAACGGCATTGCCATCGCTGTGTGAAACGCCGGTGCTGCCGTCGCCGAAGTCCCAACGCTCTTCAATCTCTGACGGCGCCTTCGGCATGGGCTTATAGTTCATGAGGAAGCTGCGGGCCTGGAAGGTGATCGGCTGGCCTGCGTGAGTGTCGAGGGAGGGATAGTAGCTCGCGTGCAGGCTGATGTAGGGGGCTTCGGGCCGCGCGGCGTCGAGCACGCTGACGATGGCGGAATCGCGAGCGACATAGCCGCTCGAATCGGCCACCTCAAATAGTTCCGAGTAAGTTCCCGGTTTGGAGTAGGTGCGGGAAACCTCCTGAATGGGAGCGGCAGGCTTGCCACTGAGAACGTGCGGGCGGAGCGTGACCGGCTGGCCGGCCTTCACGAACTTATGCGGACGCGCGGCGATGATGAGGGGTGTAGGGAAGTCGGTCTGGTAAGCCTGGAGCAGGAAGGCGAAGCCATCGAGCGAACCCCACTTTCCGTTGGGGAATTGCATGTGCGGTTCAAAATGAAGATGCGTCCATCCGCCGCTGCCGCCTTCCTTGCCCAGCAATCCCAATCGCTGTCCCTGGATGACGCGCCCGCCGAGTTTCAGTGAGGGATCGAGGGAATGGAAGTGGCTGTAACGGTAATACCAACCGCGGCTGTCGAGTAAATAGATCACGTCGTAGCGTGGGGCGATCACGGGGGCGGTGTGTTCCGGCATCTTCGCGCCAGCAAGCGAAACGATGAGGCCGTCAGTGGCCGCGACAACGGGTGTGAATGCTTCCGCACCTCCGATGTCGAGGCCCGTGTGATAGTAGATCTGCTTGCGTGTGGCCACGTCGCCGCCATCAATGTAAGTGGGCTCGTTGCCGATTTGGGTGGCTGTGGCGAACCAACGCTGGCGAACGGGGTACTTCCAGGCGCCTTTTGGGAGCCAAGGCGCACCAGCGAGCCAAACGCGAAGACGGGCATCCTTTTCGAGCTTCCAGGGATCGGCGGCCTCGCCTTTGCGGTAGCCGCCTGTGACCGAACAGTCCACCTGTACTTTGCCGACCGTGCGCGGCAAGTTGTAGTTGCCGCACTCAAGCGTGGCCGTCAGGCCGTCAACGGAAATCGACGCTTGCGCGCGACGGATGGCCTTCACGATGGGGTCGCGTGTTTCTTCGACTCCGAGGAGCTTCAACTGCGCGCCTTTGGCGGAGACGGTGTCACCAATAGAGAGGTCGTGGACTTCGAAAGGGAGATCGGCGGCGGCCAGAGACAGGGTCGTGAGGAAGAGGAAGATTCGCATGGTCAGCCTTTCCGCGTAAGAATCATGTAGCGCACGTCGATGGCCTCTTGGCCGGGGATGTTCAGCGCGCGCAGGGTGAGGGGGCCGCGGCCCTTCGCTAGTTTCAGCACGCCGAGGGAGAGAGGCTTGAAGTCCTTGGCGTAGGATTCGGGACCTCGGAAGACGCGGTCGGTCTCCTTGCCGCGCAGGGGCGGGTCGTGTGCTTCGGTGACGGCGCGGGAGGTTTTGCTTTCGAGGAAGCTGGCCTCGATGGTGCAGTTCACGTTGGGAGCGGCGCAGGTGTAGTGGATGGTGGCGTCGTAGTCGCCGGACTGGCCGACTTCAATGTCCCAAGTGATGGAATCGTCCTTACTCGTCCAATGGGTGAAGTAAGAGGAGTTGGGCGCGGTGTTGCTGCGTTTGATGGTTCCGTGGCCCACGCCATCGCGCGCGGGCAGGTAGGTCAGCTTCGAGTAGCCGACCGGATAGGGGCGGTTGTCAGGGCCTTTGGGAAGGAGTTCGGCGGACCAATCGGCGACGGCCTTTTTGAGGCGCGCAGTGACTTCGGGCTGGGCAGCGGCGATGTCGGTGGTCTGGTTGGGGTCGGCCACCATGTCGAACAGTGCGCCTTCGGAATCGAGGCGGTATTGCTGCGTGCGGACACTGACGCGCTTGTTCCAGGTGGAGAAGATCATGCGGTCGGGCCAGGCGTCCGTTTTGCCTTCGAGCAGCGGGAGGAGGCTTTTGCCGTCGAGTGGTTTCTTAGAGGTAAGGGGGACTTTGCAGAGACCGGCGAGAGTGGGAAGGAGATCGATTGCGCCGGCGATTTGGCTGATGCGCGTGCCCGGCTTGACGCGGGCAGGAAAGCGCACGAGCAGGGGTGAGCGGATGCCGCCTTCGTCGGTGGAGCCTTTGCGTCCTTTCATGCCCCCGTTCCAGCGCCAGGAGTTCGGGCCATTGTCGCTGAAATAGAGAACAATGGTGTCGCGGTCAAGACCGGTTTCCTTGAGTTTGTCGAGGATGCGGCCGACGTTCCAATCGATGTTCTCGACCATGGCGAGGGCGGCGCGAGTCATGGTCAGGTCTTCCTGGGCGGGGTTGGTAGCGCGCTGGTCCAGTGCTTTGCCGGAGAAGCGGTCGTAGAACTTGTCGGGCACCTGCATGGGCGAGTGCGGCGTGTTGTAGGGCAGATAGCAAAAGAAGGGGCGGGATTTGTTTTGATCGATGAAGGAGAGGGCGTGATCGGTGAGGTCGTCGATGATGAAGCCTTTGCCGCGGGTGAGGGAGCCGTTATGGTCCATCTCGGTGTCGAAGTATTCGGCCCAGTGACCGGAGGTGAAGCCGTAGTATTCGTCGAATCCGCGCGCGATGGGGTGATAGGGGAACTGCGAGCCGTTGTGCCACTTGCCGAAGGCGCCGGTGGCGTAGCCTGCGGCCTTGAAGGTCTGCGCGATGGTGGTTTCGTCGAGGTTCAGACGTTCCTGGCCGGTGGAGACGCCGCGCACACCGCCGCGCGGATGATAGCGGCCGGTGAGGAATTCAGCGCGGGTTGGCGCGCAAACCGGGCAGACGAAGAAGCGGTCGAAGAGGGCGCCGTCGCGGCCAATGGAATCGATGCGCGGAGTGGAGAGATTTTTGTTGCCGTGGATGGAGTAGTCGCCCCAGCCGGAGTCGTCGGCGAGGAAGATGATGACGTTGGGGCGGCGTGCCTGCTGGGCGGTGGCGTGCGGCAGGGCGCCGAGGGAGAGCGTGGAGGCAAGGAAGCTGCGGCGGGAAGGAGCGGAGTGGTTCATGGACAGAAATCAGTCTATCGCGCAGGGTGGGGGCAGGAGCGTGGTCGCCACGGTAGAGTTAGGTTACTATCAAGCTTCAGCGAGGCAAACTGATTGGGCTACTGCATTCGTGTACTCGGAACTCAAAACGGCGAGATTCCTGTGTCCGAGTTGCAAGCTGCCGCGAATCCAGCCGTGATTGAAGTAGAGGGCTCTATCGATCAGCCATGGGACCAGTTTATTTTGAAGCACCAGGATGGCATTGAGATCGCGGCGGTGGAAAGAAATCCAGTCGCCGAAGGCAAGCTAGGGGCAGAGGAGATCGAGGAATTTCTGGAAGAGATACCGTTGCATCAACCACAATCCGCAGTGACTTGGCTCGTGAATTATCTTCGCCGTGTCAAAGTTATCTATGCGTTTCAACTCCTTAGCGGAACGGAGGTAAACGACGGCTGGACGCCCCTTCATCATGTCTATAACACCGTCTGGAAGTTTGCAGGCGGAATCTTACAAGCGGACGGCGAGGGGTTCAGCAACGAGGATGGCGCTAGCATCTTGTGGCAGTTCAGCGACTCGGTCTCCGGTGCATGGAATGTCGGCGTCCTCAATGGCAATCAGTGGGTTCACTTCGAAATGGAGCTCGGGGACCGACAGCACCGTGAAGCCTTCTGGGCGGGTCAGGTACCTGCTGGCGCAAAAATCATCACATGACCGTCTGGTGAGATCTTACTAGGGCGTGTTCACACTAACCGCAGAGCTTCGACAATGAGTGCAAAGCAGAGGAAGGCGAGGAACACGACGTCGAGCTTTTCG
>DASRHX010000705.1:0-2700 GCA_035650295.1 Bryobacteraceae bacterium
GGAGCGCATGTGCGGGCTCGCATGACACGGCACGAGTTCGGCTTCGGGTCGGCGGTGACAGCGGCGGGGTTGCTCGATCCGGGCGCGACGAACGACATCTATCGCGAGAAGGTGAAGGAGCTGTTTAATACCGTAGTCTTCGAGAACGACTTGAAGTGGCCCAGTTGGGAGCGCGAGCGCGCGCGTCCGTTGCAGGCCATCGGATGGTTGAACGCGAACGGGATCGGCCGGGTTCGCGGGCATACGCTCGTCTGGCCGGGGTGGCAATATCTGCCGCAGTCGATTCAGGCGCTGCGCAACGACCCCGAAACGCTGCGCGCGCGCGTCGTGGAGCACGTACGCGACGAGGCTTCGGCCCTCAGCGGGCGATTGATCGAATGGGATGTGGTGAACGAACTCACGACGAACCGCGACTTGCAGAACGTGCTCGGCGAGGGTGTCGTGGCCGATTGGTTTCGCGCGGCGCGGGAGTCGGACGCAAACGCGGGGCTGTGTTTGAACGACTACAACATCCTGAGCGCCGGCGGAGCGAACATTCCGCATCAAAACTACTACTTCAATGCGCTGCGCGGGCTCATCGACGCCGGCGTGCCGGTGACCTGCGCGGGCATGCAGGGCCACTTTTCCACGCCCACCGCACCGGAGCGAATGCTGCAAGTGCTCGACCGCTTCGCGCAGTTGGGCTTGCGGCTTCGCATCACAGAATACGACATCAACACCGCCGACGAACAATTGCAGGCCGACTTCACGCGTGACATTCTGACCGTTGCCTTCAGCCATCCGGCAGTGGACCAGTTCCTCATGTGGGGCTTTTGGGAGGGACGGCATTGGCGGCCGGATGCGGCCATGTACCGCCGCGATTGGACGGAGAAACCGAACGGCGCAATATGGCGGAAGATGCTGTTTGAGGAGTGGTGGACCGACGACTCCGGGGAGGCAAACGGCGAGGGGCGCTTCACCACGCGCGGATTCACTGGCGACTACGCGGTTGAGGTTTCACTCGGCGATCGCCGCGCGAGCGTCGAGGCGAAACTTTCCGCGCGCGGCGAGACCGTGGTGATTCCACTTCCCTAGACGATCTCTTTGATCACCGTGCCCTGCACTTCGGTGAGCCGTTCTTTGCGGCCTTGATGCAGGAAGCTGAGAGCGTCCTGATTCAGACCAAGCTGATTCAGGATCGTGGTGTGGATATCGCGGAAGTGATACGGTTTCTCGACGGCTTTGAGGCCGATGTCGTCAGTGGCGCCCACGACCTGTCCGCCTTTGATGCCGCCGCCGGCCATCCACATCGTGAAGCCGTAGTTGTGATGGTCGCGGCCCTTGCCACCCTGCGCCTCGGGAGACCGGCCGAATTCGCCCCCCCACAGCACGAGTGTCGAATCGAGCATTCCCCGCCGCTTGAGGTCCTTAATAAGCGCGGCGACCGGCTGGTCGGCTTGCGCCGCCATGCGGATGTGGTTCTCCTCAATGTCGTCGTGTGCGTCCCATTGCAAATTGCCTGGGCCGCCGCCGTGGACGACGGTGACGAACCGAACGCCTTTCTCGACAAGCCGGCGGGCCAGCAGGCAGCGGCGGCCGTAGTCGTCTGTGGGTTCTTTACCCACGCCGTAGAGTTCGAGGGTCTCCTGCGATTCCTTGGAGATGTCGAACACCTCGGGCGCTTCCGTCTGCATGCGGAAGGCAAGGTCGTATGAATTCATCCGCGCGCGGAACTCGTCGTCTTCAGCTTCCACGCTGGCCTTCAAATTCGCTTCATTCAGTTTGCGAATGAGTTCGACCGTATTGCGCCGTTTGTCGAGCTGCACGCCCGGAGGAAGGTCGAGATTGAGAATCGGCTTCTTGCCCGCGCGAAGCATCGTCGGCTGATAGACGGCCGGCAGGAAACCGTGCATGTACATCGGCTGGCCACCTTCGAGCGCGCCATCGGGATCGGGGCTGACGACATAGGCCGGCAGCGAGTTGCTTTCCGAGCCAAGTCCGTAGACGGCCCAAGAACCCATGCTTGGAAAGCCGGGGATTACGCGGCCTGAAAAGAGCTGGTACTGCGCCGCCGAGTGCACCACCATGTCGCCGTGGCAAGACCGAAGAATGGCGAGGTCGTCGACGATGCCGGCCTGGTGCGGCAGCAGGTCGCTGACGTCAATGCCCGCCTTACCGTATTTCTTGAACGTGCGCTTGGTGCCTAGGATCTTCGCGTTGTTGGTGACGAACTGATACTTCACCTCGCCGAATTCCTTGGGACGCGCCTGGCCGTCCAGCTTGTTCAGCAGAGGCTTGGGATCGAATGTCTCGAGGTGCGATGGGCCGCCAGCCATGAATACGAAAATGACGGCCTTGGCTTTCGCTTCGAAGTGCGGCGGCTTCGGCGCAAGCGGATTTGCGGCCCCGCTGGGCGAAGCGGCGCGGAGCTTCTCCTCGAACAACATCTGCGTAAAGGCGAGCGAGCCCATGCCGCAGAACGCATCCGTCAGAAAGTCGCGGCGGGAACGGCACCAACGAACATGTTCAGGCATCTCGGCTCTCCTAGTCCACGTAGAGGAATGCGTTCAAGTTCAAGACAGCCAGTGCGAACTCGCTTAGTGGATTCGCTTTCAGGAAGTCAAGGGCGATCTTCTTTTCCTGCACCGAGGGCGCGCGTCCCGCGGTGAGGCGGTAGGCGAGAGTTACCTGTGCGTCGGGCGTTTTGGCCTCACGATCCAA
>DASRHX010000706.1:0-10701 GCA_035650295.1 Bryobacteraceae bacterium
AATTCGCCGCCGTGGCCCGGATAGTAGTTCATCTTCCAACGCTCGGTGCGGATCATCTTCGCGTCGGGATGCAGGATGCCGCCCACCCCCTTTCCCGGCACAAAAGGTAGATCGAGGCTAGCGTTGGTGATGACCTCGGGGATGATGTTTTCGGCGAAGGTGAATTCACGCGGTGTATAGCGTCCGCCGATGACCAGCGGCGCGAATGAGCGGCCCTGGATACGCTGTGGAACGGGCAGCCCACACAGTTCGAGCAGCGTAGGCAGGACGTCGACCATTTCGATGAGTTCCGCGCGCCTTCCCGGATTCACCCGTCCGGGGAGCGAGATGAGGAACGGCACGCGCATGGAAGCTTCGAAGAAGAGGTTCTTGCCTTCGAGCCCGTGTTCGAGCAACTGGTCGCCGTGGTCGGTGCTAAAGACGACAATGGTATTTTGCTCTTTCCCCAACTGTCGAATTGTGTCGAGTATGTCGCCGACCTCCTTATCGAGCATGGCGACCGAGGCGTAGTAGGAGCGGTAGATCCACTGGAGGCGCGTGCGGTCCATCGCGTACTGCGGCCGGCCGCGCAGGATCTGGCGCTGCACGGGCAGGGGTAATTTCTGAATCTCTTCGAGCGTCACTTGACGCGGGAGCGGGATCTCCACGTCATCGAACAACGAGTCGTAGGGCTCGGGCACAGTATAGGGCGCGTGGGGCTTGAAAAAAGAGCTGAAAAGGAAGAATGGCGGCTCGCCTTGGGCGAACTCGTTGAGCATGGCGCGCGTTTCCCGGCCGGTCCACGCCGCGGGAGTGTACTGGTAGTCGATCGCCGCGCGGAAGGGATTCTTGCCTGGTTTGGGCTCGGTGGCCTGATAATGCAGCTTGGCGCGAGGGTCCTTGGCATTGCGCCACTTCACGTAATCGGAGAACTCGTCAGTGCGCGAAATGCCATCATCCAGTTGAACAGCGTCGAATCCGGTTGACCGTGCATGAGCGGCGGTGGGCGGGTAGTAGTGCAACTTGCCCACCGCTCCTGTGCGGTAACCAGCGTCCTTCAGCATGCGCTGAATAAGCACCTCGCGGCCGTCGAGTGGCGTGTAGTTTACGCGGTTCTTGTGGCTGTGCGGATAACGGCCAGTGAAATAACTGACGCGCGAGGGCACGCACACGGGGGACTGCACAAAGGCGTGAGAGAAGTTGGCCGAGCGCGCCGCAAGGCGGTCCAGGTTTGGTGTGCGGATGAACTTGTTGCCGTTTGCGCCGAGGCAATCATAGCGGAACTGGTCCACCATGATCCACAGCACGTTCGGCCGTTGCGCCGATTGCGCGCTGAGCGCCGCCGCTCCCGCCGCAGCCGCTAGGAGATCGCGCCGGCGCATGTGAGCCTCTACCTTATGGCCGGAACTCGCGCACCATCTGCACGACGGCCTTCACATTCTCCACCGGCGTCTCCGGCATGATGCCGTGGCCCGTATTGAAGATGTGTCCGGGCCGCGTACCGGTGCGCTTCAGAAGTTCGTGAACGCGCACTTTCAGTTCCGGCAGCGGAGCCATCAGCACGGCTGGATCGAGGTTGCCCTGAATCGCCGCGCGGTAGCTCATGTCCATCCACGCCTGGTCGATGTTGATGCGCCAGTCGACGCCGATCACGTCGCCACCGGCGGCATGCAGTTCGCGGAAATAGCCGCCCGTGCCCGTGCCGAAGTGAATCACCGGAACGCCGGCCGAGCGGATGCGTTCGATCAGCGCACGCGAATAGGGCTGAACGTATCGCACGTAGTCGTCCGAGCCGAGGGCGCCGATCCAGCTATCGAAGACCTGAATCACACGCGCACCCGCGGCCACCTGCAACAACGCAAATGGACCGAGCACATCGACGAGCTTGCCCATCAGGCGTCGCCACAACGTCTCGTCGCGGTACATCATCTGTTTGGTGCGCAGGAATGTCTTCGACGGCCCGCCTTCGATCATGTAGCTCGCCATCGTGAATGGCGCGCCGACGAAGCCGATGAGCGGCACCCGTCCGGCCAGCGCCCTCACAGCCATCTGGATTGCTTCACCGACGTAGCCCAGTTCGTCGGTGTTGGAGATGGAAAGCGAATCGACGTCGGAGGAGTTGCGTACCGGATTTTCGATCACCGGCCCCTTGCCTTCGACAAACTCCAGCTTGAGGCCCATCGGTTCCACGGGTAGCAACAGATCGGCGAAGATAATGGCGGCATCTACGTCGAGTATTTCTACCGGCTGCAGCGTGACGGCCGCCGCCAGGTCGGGGCGTTTGCAAATTTCGAGTATGGAATGATGGGCGCGCACCTCGCGGTACTGTTTCATGTACCGTCCGGCCTGCCTCATAAACCACACAGGCCGCACGTCGGTCGGCCGCCGCCGGCAAGCATCCAAAAACCGGCTATTCATCGGAGCCACGCGCATGCTATTTCCGCCTTGTCCTCACACAAAAATACTTTCATCGCCTTCGGCGTCCGGTTCTCCGGCCAGCGCCGGCCCTGAATGAAAAACGGCTTCGTCCAGGCCTCGCTGTCGAGGGTTCTCGGTGCGGTCACCGATACCGAAAGCATGCCCTGCGCCGGATAACCCGTGCGCGGGTCGAACACATGGCTGTAGAGCTGCCCTCCGGCGTAGAAGAACTTCTCTGACGTTCCGGAGGTCGACATCGACAGGTCATGCAGCATCAACTCGGCCACACTCTCTTTTGGATTGCGCGGATGACGGATTTTCACCGGCCATCCGGCCTGCCCTGGAGGAGAGCCTAAACCGTAGATGCTCGATCCACCGCCGGAAACGAGTGCCGACCGGATTCCCCGTTCCCGCAGGATTCCAACAACACGATCCACGGCGTATCCTTTACCAATGCCACCCGGATCGATCTCGACTCCGTCGCGGGTAAACCGCACGGTCTGGTTCGACCGGTCCAGTAGCACCTTCTGGTAACCAACGCGGGCCAGAGCCCCGCGAATTTCAGCGCGATGCGGCAGCCGTCCGGTGCCCTTGTAAAAGCCCCAGACTTTCACCAGCGGTCCGACTGTGATGTCGAATGCGCCGTCGCTCTGCCGGCTATACTGCAAACAGGTTTCGAGGAAGTCAAACAGCTCGGGAGAAACCCTCACCGCCCGGTTCGCCGCTTCGCGGTTCACCAGACTCCACTCACTTCGCGGCTTATAGTTCGAGAGCAGCTCGTCGATCCGGCGTACTTCTTCAAACGCCAGATCCACCGCTGTCTCCAACTGCACGCGATTCTCGCCATAGGCCACAACGGTGAATGCGGTACCCATGGCGTCCAGGCTGGATTCGATCCGAAGCGGCTCGGCCGCCCACCCGGAAACCGGCATCAATAGAGCCGATGCCACCCACAAACGTAGCACAACGCCTTTGGGTACAGCGATCATGAGCCGGCTTTTTTTTCCGGGGGATCGACGTCCGGACGTGGCCGGCCCCGCCGGATTCGGCGGAGTATTTCGCTCTGTTTTCGCCTCGTTTCCGGATCGAGATCGGCAAAGAACTTGATGTCCGGCATACGGAACATATCGATGCGTTCGGCGAGCTGGATCTTGATAAAACCGCGTGCTTTTTGAATGGCTTCCAGGCAACTGGCCTGCTCCTCTGCGGTGCCCTGAATCGTTAGCCGCACATGGACCTGCCGTGCTCCAGGTGGGAAAAATACCTCGGTCACGGCTGCGGCCGTGATTCGCGGGTCGTCCAATTCGTAATTGATAATTTCGCCGAGTTCGTCGCGCAGCACCTCCGCTACGCGCTCGGACCGCCGGGCTTCCATAAGTTACTCAATCCATTCCGTCCAGGCGCCAACAAGGGCTCCTCCGGCGATGCGCGCCGCGTCGCCTTCAACCGCTTGTAAAACCTGTTCCGCACGCACGCGTTCGCCGGAGACGGTTACAGCCATCAGCCGTGAACGTTGCCAGGCGTCATGAAAGTCAGTCTCGGCCACGGCGACGTTGTGGCGCGATCGCAGCCGGTCTTTCAGACCCTTAACCAAGTGGCGCTTGTCCTTAAGGGAATGCGCGCCTTCGATGTGGAGTTCTAATGTAAGGACGCCGACCACGGCCATGATTCTAGGCGCAAAGCCTTCCCTCTGAGTCTATTGGACGCGGACAGCCGGCACAAGATTTCCGCGTATTGCGAACGCGATTTCCCTGGCTGCCATCTTCTCCACTAGAAGATCTTCTGGTATACTCGCGGAATCATGGCCAGTAGAAAAAGGAGCGAGGCTCGTGGTGAGATGTTGCAAGGAACATTGGATATGCTCGTATTGCGAGCCCTCGTCCTCGCACCCGCCCATGGACACACTATCGCCCATCTGATCGAGCGCTCATCAGAAGATGTTCTCCAGGTAGAGCATGGTTCCCTCTATCCGGCGCTTCATCGCTTGGAGGATCAGGGATTAGTGGCATCCTTTTGGGGCACCTCGGAAAACAACCGCAAGGCCAAGTACTATCGCGTGACGCCGGCGGGCCGGCGACACCTGATTGAAGAGCGTAGCCGCTGGGAAGGGCTGGTTCAGGCGGTGACGCGGGTGCTGGGACCGGCTATGGAGTAGCTCAATGAGTTGGATGAGGTTCTTTAGCAGGCAACGCAGGGACGAAGATCTGGTTCGCGAAATCGAGTCCTACCTCGCCCACGAGATCGACGAAAACGTCGCGCGCGGGATGAATCTCGACGACGCCTGCCGGACTGCGGCGCGTAAGTTAGGAAACGCGACGGCCGTGCGGGAGGAGTTGTATGAGAGAAACAGCCTGAACTTCCTCGAATCTCTCTACCAGGACATTGTGCACGGTCTCGGCCAGCTTGCACGCAATCCATCCTTCGCCTGCACAGGAATCCTCATACTCGCCCTTGCCATCGCCGCCACGACCTTCATCTTCTCCATCGCCTACAGCGTCCTGTTGCGCGATCTACCCTACGACGAGCCTGCGCGCCTCGTCAGTGTGGGGACCTCGCTACGCGAAGCGGGCTTCCAGCGAACTTACGCCGGGGCGGCAGACTATTTCGATTGGCGCAAACAGCAGCAGGTGTTCGATGACATCGCACTGACTCGTCCAGTCGCCAACTACAACCTCACCGGCACGGGCGAACCGGAGCGCCTGCAAGGAGCCCGTACGACCGCGAGTCTGTTTTCCACTCTGCGCACACCGCCTCTGCTCGGACGCGTGTTCACCGAAGAGGAGCAACTCGATCCGGGCAAGGCATCGAGTGTCGCCGTGCTGAGTTATGGACTCTGGCAGCGCCGGTTCGGCGCCGACGCCACAATCCTAGGACGCAAAATTCTCCTCAATGGGACTCCGCACGAGGTACTGGGCGTGATGCGTCCCGAGTTTCAGTATCCAGCCCGCGAGTTCGAACTTTGGACGCCGCTTTACTTTCCTCCCCGCGCGCTGGAAGGGCGCAGCGATTACAGCTATCTGTGCGTGGCGCGGCTGAAGGCGGGCGTCAATCTGGAGCAGGCGCAAGCTCACATGATGGTGGTGGCAGGCAATCTGGCGCGTCAGTATCCAAGAACGAACAAGAATGCCAATGTCTTCGTGGCGCCCATGCTGAACGAGATGACCGGGTCCATCCGCGGCGCGCTATGGCTTCTGCTTGGAGCAGTTGGCGTTCTGTTTCTCGCAGGCTGTCTGAACCTGGCCAATCTTCTACTGGCAAGGGCGGCGACGCGGAGCCACGAGTTCTCGATTCGCACTTCGCTCGGCGCCACGCGCACACGTTTGGCGCGGCAGTTCATCGCGGAAACGATCCCATTGGCCGTGGCAGGCGCAGCCGTCGGAATCCTCTTTGCCCATTGGCTTCTTCGTCTGCTCGTCCCCCTATTGCCGGCCAGCCTCCCGCGCATTGGGGAGATCGGATTGCATGGTCCCGTTCTCGCCGTGGCTGTGCTGCTCTCGGTTGGCGCGGCCATCTTCATAGCGATGGCCCCAGCGACACAGGTCAGGGCGAACATCGAACGCGGACCCGCTTCCAGCGGTCGTGCCCGCGATCTGCTAATCGTCACAGAGATCGCCTGTACGGTCGTCCTCCTAGTGACAGCCGGACTGTTGATGAGAAGCTTTGCCCAACTGCGCTCCACCGATCCGGGGTTCCAGCCGCGGCATGTGCTTAGCCTCCATCTCGCGGTGAGCCGGTCTAAGTATGGCGAGGACCTGGGGGTGGCACGGTACCTGGGCCAACTCATCGGCCGTGTGCAGAATGTTCCGGGAGTGGAAGCGGTTGGAATTGTGAACCGGCTTCCTCTTGGCGGGCAAGTCCAGGCGGGAGAAGTGCGATTCGAAGGCAGGGAGAACGGAGTCAATACGGATTGGCGTTCGATCAATGGCGGCTACTTCCAGGCGCTCGGTGTCCCTCTGCTCGCGGGCCGAACGTTTCGGGAAACGGATTCCAGCGGTCGGCCTTCCGTCGGTATCATTGACGAACGGCTCGCGCGGGAGGTCTTCGGCCGCGCCGATCCGCTCGGCAAGCGGTTCCGCATCGACTTTCCCGGCCTGCCGTGGGTCGAGGTGGTAGGCGTCGTGGGTCATCTTCGCCATGAAGGGCTCGACCGCGATCCGCGCCCGCAGGTGTATTGGCCGTATCAGCAGCGGACACAGGACCGCATGGCGATGGTCGTGCGGACCGCGGGCGATCCGGGCTCTTTCGCGACGGCCGTGCGCAGCGCGATTCGCGAAGTCGACCCCGAGCAGCCGCTATACGAGGTGTTGCCCATGACGGGCGTGCTGGAACGAACGTTGCTGGCGCCGAGGATCAATACCCTTCTATTGGGCGCCTTCGCGACGTTGGCCTTGCTACTCGCAAGCGTGGGTCTGTATGGTGTGGTTTCTTATCTGACCACCCAGCGCCGGCGCGAATTCGGCATTCGCTTGGCCATCGGCGCCAGCGGCGTGGGCCTGTTGACGCTTGTGCTCAAGCAGGGACTCGCACGGGCCGCGGCAGGGCTGGCGCTCGGCCTCGCGCTCTCAGCGGCAGCCTCCCGAGCCTTGGGCGCCATGCTCCACAGTACGAGTCCTCTCGATGCGGCCACCTATGCCGGCGCGGCCGCCCTGCTGCTCGCTGTTGTCCTCTCTGCCTGCCTCTTTCCGGCATGTCGCGCCTCGCGGACCGACCCGGTGGAAGCATTGCGGGGGGATGGATAGAAGCGCGCACGACGGGTCATGATGTGTATAGACTTCAGAATCGAAACTCATCATGCGAACGAACATTGTCATTGACGACAAGCTGATGCGGGACACTCTGCGCACGATGACCGCGATTTTGACGCGTTCGCGGAACACCTCGGCCTGCGCATAGTAGATTGACGCGCTTGCAGCTTCGGACATAATGGTTGGCAGGAGTTCCTCCCCACTCCAGAACGCGCACCTCCTCCATGTCTTCCTACCGCTCGTTTCGCGACCTCGACTGGGGCCTGCTGGCCATAGCGCTCACGATCTGTTCGATCGGCATCATGCAGATTTATTCGGCAACGCATGATATCCCGATCTGGGCCAACGCATGGTGGAAGCAGGTGCTTTATGTCGCTTTCGGCCTCGTGCTGATGTGGTTCATCGCCTCGATCGACTACCATACGCTGCTTGGCCAGATCCCCATCATGTACATCACAGCGGTGATTCTGTTGATCGCCGTGCTGCTGTTTGGAAAAACGATCGCGGGCGCGCGCCGCTGGATTCAGTTGCCAGGCTTGTTGCTGCAGGTATCCGAGTTCGCCAAACTGATGATAATATTACTGGTAGCCAGATTTCTAACGGAGCTCCGGCGTGACACCCTGGAGGTCCGTGAATTATTGAAATTAGGTGCGTTAGTGGCAGTTCCTTGGCTGCTCGTCAAGCGCGAGCCGGATCTCGGAACAGCTCTGACGTATTTGCCGGTGCTCGCCGTTGGTGTTTTTTTGGCGGGGCTTCGGGCGCGCTACATCGTGATATCGGTCATTCTCCTGGTGGGAATCTCCTGGATCTCCTTCCACCATGTTCTCGAGGATTACCAGCGCGCAAGGATCGAGAGTTTTTTGAACCCGGAGTTGGATCCACGTGGATCCGGCTACCAAGTGGTCCAATCGAAAATTGCGATTGGGTCGGGAGGAATGTGGGGACGCGGAGTGACGCAAGGGTCTCAAACCCAGTTGCGGTTTCTTCCGGTCCCGCATACGGATTTCGTCTTCGCCACGTTTGGTGAAGAGCACGGTTTTGTTGGAGTTGTTGTTGTCTTGATTTTGTATTTCTGGCTCTTGATGCAGATTGTCCAGAATGCACAGACCGCGCCCGACCGGGCCGGCATGTACATCTGCATGGGAGTCGCGGCTTTGTTGTTGTTTCATCTGTTGGTGAACGTCGGGATGGTGGTGGGGCTGATGCCGGTTACCGGCATTCCGCTCCCCCTAATGTCTTCCGGCGGCTCCAATATGTTGTCGACCTTTTTGATGCTGGGGCTCGTGAACAATGTCCGGCTCCGGCGATTTGTGAATTAGATGGAAGTGGCTGCACGAAGGCTAGGGCAAATATCGATGCCGTGGGCGGCTATCCGGAAACAGGATGAAAGGCCGGGTCTTGCGAACCCGCCCGGTCTTAACTTGAGTTGTGGTTCCACCTGCGCGCCCTCGCTCGCGCGTATTCTGGCCGGCCGGTCCGGCAGGTTGACGTCCGGTGCTGTTGTCGTTACCGGGCCCCCAGGTTTTCACTCCCTGTTCCCGCCCTTGCTCCTTCTTCGCTCCGCTCTCCGAACGGAGATTCCTGATGACCAAAGAGTTGGTGATTTCCACCAATCGCCACGAAACCAAACTGGCACTGCTCGAGGATGGCCAGCTTGTTGAAGTATTTTTCCAGCGCTCCAATGAGTATTCCCTTGTAGGGAGCATTCACAAAGGCCGTGTAACTCGCGTTCTTCCTGGCATGCAGAGCGCGTTTGTGAATATCGGCCTCGAACGCGACGCATTCCTGTATGTTTCGGATTTCTTCGAAGAAACCGGCGAGGACTATGAGCGCGTAGGCGGCGACGATCACGGTCGCCGGGGCCGTGCCGAACGGCCCGAACGCGTCGACGGCGGTGATCGTGATCGCGGCGGACGGGGCGAACGTGGAGGGCGCTTCGGGCGGCCGGAACGGATAGAGCGTTCGGAGGGCGCACCAGCCGCGTCAGCGCCTGCCGCTCTCGAAGCCGGCGGCGACGGTGCCGTCCTGGCCCCCGCAACAGCCGATTCGGTTGTCTCCGGTGAACGCACTGATTATGGAGACCGCCGTGGCGGACGCCGCTCGCGTCGCCGCCGCCGTGGTCCGAATGATCGCGGCTTCCCGGAGAACAAGTTCGCCCGCCCAGCCGAGACGGCCGCGGAAACCAATGCGCCCTTTGAAAGTTCAACTGAGGCGGCAGTGGAAGACGAGCCTTTGGTGCTGCCGGGCGAGTCGTTAGCGAAGTATCGTGGCCGTCCCGTGGCGGACGGTGACGAGGACGACAACGAACCGGCGACGGCAACACTCGATCCGGAAGTAGTCGCCGAACATGAGTTGGATTCCCCTGCACCGATGAGCGAGGACGAGGTCACCGAAGCCATTGAAGCCGCCGTCGAAGCGCGCCTCGAAGAGTATGGTGACGAACCGGACGAGTTGAGCGAAGCGCAGGACGAAGCCGAAGAGATCGCCGGACAGGAAGCTGCGGCCGATTCCGAGGAGGACTCGCGGTTCGAACCCGCGGCGGGCGACATCGCCGAAGAGGTGCTTGCCTCAGCCGAAGAGGACGATGACGAGTCCGGCGCCGAGCCATTCGCGCGCCCGACGCACGATCCGTTCGACGACGGCGACGAGGTACAGGCTGCCGCCGAGGAGGCGGAAGAGGCCGCGATCGAGTCATCGGCTGAGGGCGAAGCCGCCGCGGAACCTGTGGAAGGCTCCGCTGAATTGCGCGACCAGCCTGCGGCCCGCTACATTCAACCGCGTTCGGGTGGCCGCATGCGCCGCCGTGGCCGCCGTGGCGGCCGCCGCGATGAGCGTCCGGGAGAGCGTTTTGAGCGTGGACCCGCTCCTCCTCCCGAGCGTAATCTCGAAGGTTCGCTCGACCCCATCGTCGAGGGAGCGCCGGAAGCACGCGTGTTTGAACAACGCGAGCCTCGTGGCGATCGTGAAGGCCGCCGCGAAGACGGTGGTGACAGAGGCGACCGCAGAGACCGCCGCGACCGGGGCGACCGTCCCGAACGCGAGCGTCCGCCGATGCCACTCATCACGGACCTGCTCAAGGAAGGCCAGGAGATCATCGTCCAGATCGCCAAGGAGCCCCTTGGCCAGAAGGGTGCGCGCATCACGTCGCACGTGGCCATACCGGGCCGCTACGTCGTCTTCATGCCCACGCTCGACCACAACGGCGTCTCGCGCAAGGTCGGCACCGACGACGAACGCATCCGGCTGAAGCGCATCCTGTCGGCCCATTCGCAGGGCATGACCGGCGGCTTCATCGTCCGCACCGCCGGCGAAGGCAAACCTGAATCCGAGATCGCTGCCGACATGAGCTTCCTCCACAACCTGTGGCTGGATATCCGCAAGAAAGCCGAGAAGCGTCCCGCACCCGCGCTGCTGCACCACGATCTGGAACTGGTTCAGCGCACGCTGCGCGATCAGGTGAGCGACAACTTCAAGGCCGTTTGGGTCGACAACGAAGAGACGTTCGAATCGATTCTTGCCTTCCTCGAACGTTTTCAACCGGCGATGGTCAGCCGCGTGA
>DASRHX010000707.1:0-7532 GCA_035650295.1 Bryobacteraceae bacterium
GGGCGCGGTTTCGAGCGCAAGCTTACCGGAAAGGTAACCCGTTGCCAGTCGTCGATGCGCTGTTGGCTGCAACAGCACACCAGCATGATATGGCGCTGGTCACACGCGACACGGGCGGGTTTCCTGACCTGGGTCTGACGCTCGTGAATCCCTGGCAGGATTGACGAGCGGCGCTTACCCCTTCTTCAACGTCTGCCGGTAGGCCTCGCGTGCTTCCTTCATGATGGGGCCGTAGACGAGTTTGTCGAAGGGTGGGCAGCCGGCGGGGAACTGGCCGAGGGGATGGTTCTTGGTGCGCATGAGGAAGGTGCAATAAGTGAGCGTCTTGCACACGCGCAGTTCGTCGAGCTCGCCCTTGGTCATGACGTCCTGAGGGAAATCGGGGTACGAGAGGACGTTGCGGCCGAGGCCGAAGAAGCGGATATTGCCGTCGGCGACGTTGGCAGCGCCCGCATTGATGGAATACTTCTGCAGCCAGCTATAGCCGGTTCCGACCATGGGCAGGTCGGGGAAGGTGCGCTGGAGGTCGGCGGCAATGCGGAAGTGGCGGTCGACACCGAGGAGCGGGTGTTCGGGTGGCTCGTAGTTGCCTTCGTCGGGTTTTTCGAACGGACGGCCGATGTGGGGGTTGTAATATGGGCAGCCGAGGGAGACGTTCAATAGCTGCAGGCCCCAGCTCTTCATGAGCGCAATCACCTGCTTCGGTTCGGTCATGTCGTCTTCAAGCGGGTTGTCCGGATTGACTCCGTAGCCATAGGGGTAGGGGGTATCAAAGGGAAGCGGCACCCCAAGCTTGGTGGCGGGATCGGTAACGTAGGGAACGCCATCGAACACGCTCATACGCGAGCAGTAGACAACTTTGTCGCCGAACTCGGCACGCCAGCGGTCAAAGATTTCCTTGATGACGCGCGTGCGGTTTTCGAGCGAGCCGCCGTAGCGGCCGCGGCGGGTTTTCGCGCCGAGAAGTTCACTGAGCAGGTAGCCGTGAGTGACCTTCAGGTCGAAGGCGCGGAAGCCGGCCGAGTAGGCAAGCTTGGCCGCTTCGAGGAAGGCATCGGGCAGGCGGTCTAGCTCATCGTCGGTGATGGCGGGGTAGTCGTCCGGCATGTTGAACTTCCGGGCGAGGAGCGGGTTGCTGTACGCGATGATGCGTTTGGGGACCGAGTAACGTCCGGAGTGCGTGAGCTGGATGGGTACGAGCACATCGTCATCGCGGCCATGCTCTTCCCGGTGCGAGCGAAGCGTGAGTTCGAGAATGCTGGCATAGTCTGCGACGTTGTCCTTGTGGATCCATAGCTGGCGCGTATTGGCGCGGCCCTCTGGAACGACGGCGGTGGCTTCAAACCAGATGAGTTTGGCGCCCCCACGGCCGAAGCGTTCGTAACGGCGAAGGGTGAGTTCATCGGGACTGCCGTTGAGGTCGCCATCGCAGCCTTCCATGGGGTGGATGGCCATGGAGTTGCCGACACGCACGGAGCCGACCTGTACGGCGCGGCCGAGGCTCTCTTGAATTTTGGGAACGTCTTCTTCCAGGCGGACGTGGCGCGCGCCGAGGGTTTCAGCGCTCTGCCGGAGCTCGGCGAGCGCTCGGTATGTGAAGTGCTTCATCTTTCTTTCCACGCTTCGGCAGGAGCCCAATGGCGATGGCTCCAATAAATGCCGTAGCGAACACGGCCATGATGGCCTGAGGATAGGCTCCCACGGCCTCCTTGAGCCGCGCAATCAGATTGGGAAACCAAAACTGGGAAATGGTGTCGGTGGGGAGGATAGCGGACATGGCGCGTGGCAGGCTCTTGAGGCCGAACTGGTCGGCGGCCATCAGGGGGATGAGCATGTAGTCGGCTCCCATGGCAAAGCCAAAGACGAGCGCAAAGAGGTAGACGAAGTTGCTGGAGCCAGGGGTGACAAGGAAGAGCGACGGGATGGCTAGCGCCACGACGAGATAGGTGGTGAGCATCACCAGCTTTTTCGAGAAGCGATCGGCCAGATAGCCCGCCAAAAGGCGTCCGGCGATACTCGCCCACAAGACCCAGAAAGAAGCGGTGCTCCAGATAGCGTTGCGGGCCGCCTGAGTGGAGAAGCCCTGTTCCTCGAAGACGAACTTCATATGGAAATTGACGGCGGCGATGGAGCCGATGGAGGCCGCGCTTCCAACGAGGATCAGCCAGAACGACGACTGGCGGAGGAGCTCGGCAAAGGTCTGCGATTGGACGGGATTGGCGACGCCTGCTTCGATCACGGGCGGGTGGTCTTTTCCATCGGGGAACTGGCCGATGTCTTCGGGCTTGTCCTTGAGCATGAACAGAGCGACAGGCCAGGCAACCAGAAGCACGAAGCCCATGTACTTCAAGGCTTCGGTGTAAGGCATGTTGGCGGCCATATAGGGTCCGAGCTTGTTTCCGATGGAACCGACGATAGCGACGCCGACGTAACAGATACCCATGGCGCGGCCGCGCTTCTCCTTAAACCAGTTCGAAATGATGATTTGGTGCGGAATGGGACCGGCCAGGAAGTAGCCGATCATGTAGACGCACCACGCGGCGTAATACTCCCACGTTTCCCCGCTCAATCGCGCGAACCATTGGAAGGCGATAAACGTCATGCCGGTGCCGATGACGATGAGCAGACGGGGACTGACTCGCGGAACGATGATGGGGCCGGCCCATATGGTGAGCAGCACGCCGATGGGAGCGCCGAGGGTGACGATCTGAATGGGCCACTTATGGTCGTCGCGGAAATAGTCGAAAAAGAAGGCGATGTTGTAGTAGGGGAAACCGGTGGAAACTCCGAAGGTCAAAAAACAGGCAGCGACAATCCACCAGCCGTAGAAGCTCTTCTTCATTGAGGGGGCACTCCCAAACGGAATTGAGAACTCTAGGTTATACCACCTCGGACGTTTCAGCCACGTATTTCCAATCCCAACAGATGTGCCCACGCGAGGGCTTGGGCGGGCGTGACAATGGCGCCGCGGACGTCTTCGGCGCTAACGCGAACGCCTTCCAGATCGGCGCCGCGCAGGTCGGTGGCGGTCAGCCGCGCGCGGGTGAGGTCGGTCTGGCGGAGTGAGACGCGGGCGAAAAGAGTGTGCGAGAGGTCGGCGCCGCGCAGGTCGGCTTCGATCCAGGAGCCTTCGCGGAATTCGGACTGGCGGATGGCGCCGTCTGTGAATTGAGCATAACGGCCCTCACATTCCTCAAGCAGCACGCTTTCCCACTGGCACTCGATAGCTTTGAGGCCAGTCATGCGGCAGCGGACAAATTCGACTCGCCTGGCCTCGCAGCCAAGGAGGGTAGCGTTGGAGAGGTCGCAGCCCGAGAGCCGGACATCGCGTAGCTTTACGCTCTTGATGATCGCGCCGGAGAAAGAGACACGTTCGAACAGACAGCCACGGGCTTTCCAAACCGCCCAGGTGCGCTCCGAGGCATCAAGCCCATTGGCATGGGAGTCTTCCAACGGCCGTCCGGCGAGCAGAGCCGGAAGACCGAGGGACGAGAGCGTGGGAGAAAGCTCCGGTGGAACTCGCTCGGGCTTCTTCACTTCTCTAGAAGGGCCACGACGCCAGCGTGCCCACGTTGAAGCGCGAAGTCGAGCGCGCATTGGTTATTGTCGGCGCGTGCGTTGCGGTCCGCGCCTTTTTCGAGCAGGTAGCTGGTCATCGCTTCGTCGCCTTCCTGGGCAGCGGCATGAAGGGCCGTGAAGCCGCCATGCTGGCGGGCGTTGACGTTGGCCCCCGCTTCGACCAGTGCGCGAACGATCTCAAGCGCGCGACCGGCAGCGGCAGCGTGGATGGGAGCGACCTGCATCTGGTTCTTGGCGACGAGGTCGAGATTCGCACCGCGGTTGATGAGCCACATCGCCAACTCTTTATGACCGAAGAAGCAGGCCAGGGCGAGCGGCGTGAATCCGTCTGGCGAGTGGGCGTCGATCATGCGCGGCACTTCCTGAAGCACCGTTTCGGCGCGGGCCTGGACGCCAGTGGCGCAGGCTTCATGCAAGGTCAGATTGGGACTGTGGCTCAGGAGGAACCTGACGGCGACAGGTTTGCGGTGATACTGGGCAAGCAGCACGGCGCTTTGGCCCAGTTGATTGCGATGCTCGAGCGTTTCCGGATGAGCCGCCAGCAACGCTTCCATTGCGGCAAGATCGCCCTTGCGCGCGGCTTCGAGCAGTTGTTCTCCAGGACCTGTAGCGTCAGGCATCGAGCTTTTTCACGGGAATTCCGGCGCGGTGGAGGTTGGCTTCGACTTCCGGTTCGGAGAGACGTGACGCGTCGTATTCGACGAGCAAACTCTTCAGATCCTCGCCGGGCTGCACACGCGTCATGCCGTAAACCCCATGGATATCCGCGATGCGCTTGAGCAGAGCATCGTCGAGAGGCCGCAGCAGATCGTAGTGAAGCTGAACTTTGGTCATTTCTATGGCCAGCTTAGCATGCGCTGAAAGCAGCTCTAAAACAGCACACGCATGCCGCCGATGGCCCACGTCTTGGGGTTTCGGAAGCCGTCTTCGTAGTAGGTACGATTGAGCATGTTGTCGATGCGCGTGAAGAATTGGAGGCTGCGCTTCTCGGCAAGAGGCAGCGTGTACGTGGCCGAAATGTCGGCTTTCACCGGGCCCTCGAAGGAGAAAGGGCGGCTACCGTCGAGGTAGAGCGGGTACAGGTAATCGGATGCAGCGAAGAGATCGAAGGTGACGTCGAGACGGCGAGTGACGTTTTGCGTGGCCGTGAACGTCATCATGTGATCGGAGACGCGAATGGTGCGCAGCGAGCCGCCGAGCAGCGAGGAATTGCGCTCGTCGGCGTTGGTGTGGGTGTAGCTGGAGGAGAAGCGCGTGCCGCGGCGCGGATTGGCTTCGATGGAGAATTCCACCCCCCGGGACAGGCCGCCAGCCGTATTTCGGTAGCCTCCGAAACGACCGTAAGGATCGGTGGCGGCGCTAATCAGCCCGGAGAAGTCGAATGCGATTACCTGCTGCAGGCGGGTGAACCAGTAAGTGCCGGAGACGCGGACCTTGGAGGCGGCGAAGTACTGGTCGAAACCTGCATCGACACTCAGCGAGCGTTCGGGCGCGAGACGCGGGTCGCCGTAGGGGCTGAAGAACCCACCATAGAACGATGTCCCGAAGCGTTCATAGAGGGACGGCGCCCGGTAGGCGTTTCCAAGATGTGAGCGCAGTTTCGTGCCGGTATTGGGAATGAAGTAACTAAGAGCGATGTCGCCCGTATAGGCGTTGGGTGGAGACATGAGTTTGACGGCGCTGTAGCCTGGAGGGCCGCCCTCGAAGGTGGGCTGGCTGAGGTCAAACCGCTGTACACGTCCGGACAGAGAGAGCTGAAGACGGTCGGTAAGCAGGCGGGTTTGGTGTTGGGCGAATGCGGCGTGGCTGCCTTGAACGACTCCCGTACGAACGTTGACTTGGGCGGCAGCCGACGGATTCTCATCGCGAGACCGGTTGTCGAAATTTTCGCGTTCGTACTCATAGCCAAGGGAAAGCAGATTGCGTCCGCCAAGAGCGATGTCTGAGCGTACGCCGGCGGTGTCGATGCGACCATCGAAGAGGTTGCTGTTGTTGAATTGGGGTTGGAAGAAACTGGGCCCCGAAGGACCGTCGCGATTGTCACGGGAGGTCGTGAGGCCATGGTAGTGGCCCCGCAATGTCGTGCTTGGGGATAGTTGGTGCGTGAGAGTGACCAGACCGGCGAAGAATTGAGACTGGCGGCTGGAGTCGGGATCGTTTAATTGCGGGATGAAGGTTTGCGCCGCTGTTGCGGCAACAATGCCGGAAGAGGGCACGGCGACCGTTGGCGCGGCAGAGGGGCTGATGTTCAGGCCGGCATAGCTGCCCGTAGCAAAGACACGGCCGCCGATGGTCGTGCGTGGGGCGAGGCGGAACTGAAGCGATCCCTGTATGCCGGTGTTGCGAACGCGGTCGTCGCCGTCGAGACCACTGCTGACATTGAGATGAGTGAGGGCCGCCGAGTAGAGCAGGCGGTTTTCCCATAAACCGCCTGCGCCACGGGTGACGCCTCGAAAGAAGCCGAGGCCGCCGCCTTCGAGCGAAATGTCTCCGTGAAACGCGCCGCCGCCCTGGCCAGTGACTAGATTCGCAACGCCACCGATGGCGTTTGTGCCGTAGAGAGAGGAACCGGAGCCACGAAGAACTTCGACGCGCTCAGTGTTCAGCACAAGGAGATCGCCGAGGAATCCGCTGGCATCGCCTTGCGGAGCGCTCACGTCACGGAATCGAAAGCCGTCGATGAGAATCGAGGTGTCAAAGGCGCGGCCGCCGCGCATGCGGATGCTCGTAAACGATCCCGGACCACCCAGTTGTTGCACACGCACACCGGGGATTTGGCGCAAGACCTCCGTGATGGCAAACTCAGCACGGCCGCTCATTTGGGATACGTTGATGCGATCGGAGGACTTTGACAATTCGTCGACCGGCACGAGCGTTCCGGTTTCGGTTACCGTGATCTGAGTTTCAACTGCCCCGAGGGCGAGTTGGAGATGGCGCTCCACCGGCTCATCACGCAGGGTGACGCGTTCGGGGCGAGCGTCGGCGAAACCTGCATGGTGGGCCGTTAGCCAATAATTGCCGGGTGCGATTACGGTCAACTTGTAAACGCCGGAATCGTCAGCGGCGGTCACGGAAGCCAGGGAGCCATTCTGGTGGTAAAGAAGCACTCGGGCACCCGCCAGTGAAGCACTGGATGGATCTGAGACGCGTCCCGAAACAGAGAGCGGAGAAGCGCCTTGCGCGGTAAAAGAAAACAGAAAAACGGTGAGAATGGTAGATGTTTTGCGCATGTCCCCTGCCCAAGAAGGTTCATGAAAAATCGGAAGGCTTACAAGCCAACCGGCCACCGGCAGGTCTTCGGACTTGCGGGCTGAAATCCTACTAGCCTCGGCTTCCCAAGCCGTGCCCGAGATTCAGGCCGGACTCAGTGCCATTGGAGAGGCGGTCGTTCCCGCTTACCGCTGCTGGGCAGTCCCGGCTTCGCACCGGGTTCCCTTTTCAACGCGCCTTTAGGGTCGCGTACCGGAAGCAGTTTCCACCCTACTAGGTTTGGCGGAGAAGCGTCAATTTGATTTTGAAGACGGCTCAAAGACAAAAAGGGCGCCTTCCCCGAGGAAGACACCCTTAGTTCGGGCAATAACTGTTGGCGCGGACGTCTTAAACGCGGCGCCGCCGGAGCAGGCCCGCCAGCAGGAGGCCGGAACCGATCATGGCAACAGAAGCGGGTTCAGGGACACCGGTATTTTCCAGTTCAAATCCGAGATTGTCGACGATATGGCCGTCACCGCCGCTGTCGACGAGTTCGATGCGGCTCACCAATCCGGCATAGGTGACGGCAATAGAACCGATGTCGCCTACCCCGGGGACAAAGCCGATGGTCTCAACAAGTTGCGGGATGGCCTGATCGTCGTACACAAGCACCGTCACACGCGGAGAGGGGCTCACTTCGGTATCCCACAAATCGAGCGTAATCGTGTCGCCGCGCGCATACCATTGCACTGCCGTTCTCCTGG
>DASRHX010000708.1:0-4177 GCA_035650295.1 Bryobacteraceae bacterium
CGAAAAGCATCACCAGAAACGGCACCCACATCGCCGTCTCAATCAATGACGAACCCGAGCGCCCACGCGTCTTTCGCAACCGTGCCAGCCGTCTCATCGGTGAAGGACCACTTTCCCCGGACCAGCCGCGATGGAGCAGCCGGCAACCGCGCCACCGCGAAGCGGCATCTTCGCACCGATATACAACGCGGGAAAGCGGCCGCCGGTGTCGGTCGCGTCCAGCTCCGTTGTATTCAGATTCGGTTCTAACAAGAATTGCCGGAATCCCAGCACGGTCATCTCGGCGCCACTGCCCAGCGTGTCCACGATGGCGGCGGTGATCACACGCCGCCGGTTGCCCGTATATTCCTCGTACACTTCGTGATCCGCAACGTCGCTATCCGGAGTGGACGCACCGCTGGCGGCATCGACATCGGTGATGTTCTCGCAGCCGGTGGGAACGCCCGCAACGAAGCGCGTCGCTAACCCACACATGAACCCCGTGACTTGACCGGGCACGCGGACGTTTTGGCAGGTCAGGGCCGTCGTGTTCACCCAACCTGCCTCGACGGCGTTCACTTGTACGCAGGAGAGTGTGCTGGTCACGTTCGCCGGCAGACCCTGACTACCGATACGGAATGTCTGGGTGTTCTCATCGAGGAAGACTTGGTCGTTTTCGTTGTACTTGTTGACGAGCAGATAAGGCAAGCGCTGCGTGGTGCCGGGAAGCGGTCCTGGGGCGCCGTTCCCCTGGCAGTTGTAGCCGAGCGTGTAGCGCACGCCGGGTATGAATCCAAAGTCGATCGTGTCGGTCGCGTCCGGCGCCGCGAGCGCGATCGATTCGATCCCGCAGGCTGTGCACAGGGGGGCGCTCACGCCGGCGATTGCCTCGGTGCGCAATGTCACGTTTTGTCCCTGGAGGAACGGCAACATTTTCCAAAACATGAGCGGGGCTTCGGCCGATACTGTTACACGCACATGCTTTGCCGTATCAGAGCCGGCCGCTTCGGAGCCAGCCGTGCTTCCGGCTTCCAGGGCATTGGTGAGCACATCGTAGAATTCGGGCTGAGGCACTTCACCAGCTAAAGTGCCATTGGTCTCCCCAATGAGCAGGCCGCCAAAGTCGTATTTGTTGGCGACTCCGTTAGCTTCAGTGATCGCCAGCCTGTAAGCGGTCGTTGCCGTCTCCTCCGCCGTGCTGGTGCCAATCAACTCCGTCGCCGCAGCAAGGGCCATTGCGTTCGTCGCCGTCTTCAACTCCGCGCGCGCCATGTAGAGGCGGCCCAGATCGACGGCGAAGCCCATGAAGGCGAAGATCACCGGAACCAGCAGCACCAGGACTTGAATCGAGGTGGCGCCGAGTTCCCTACGGTTTCGGCGTTTCGGATTGTGGTGGTTGATGCCCACGTGGTCCCACGAACTCCGGTTCGGTTTTCTTCTTGTCTTTTTTCTTCCTGGCCGCTTCCTTGGCGGCCTTCTGCTCGGCCACGGTCGGCAGATATCCTTCCACGGTATCGGGCAGCTTAACGGGTTCTCCCGGCGGCACTGCCTTCACAAAGCGCGGCGTCACCACCACCAACAGTTCATCGGTTGACTTCCGCGTCGACCGGCTTCGGAATAGGTTGCCGACGATCGGTATATCGCCCAGCCCGCGCACGCGGCTCAACGTCTGCACCACGCGGTTGTCGATCAGGCCGGCGATCGCAAAACTCTCGCCATCCTTCAAAATGACTTCGGTCTCCGCTCGCCGAGTCGAAATCGCGGGAATGAGAAAACCCTGCAGAGTGACTGCGTTGGAATAATCGAGCGAGCTCACCTCCGGCGTTACTTTTAATTGAATCGAACCATTCGGCGTAATCACGGGCATGAATCCAAGCTGCACGCCGAACGGTTGGAACCGCACCGTCACTACTGGCGACACCGAACCGCCCGTTGTCGTCGCTTGAATCGTGGGGAAGGGAAATTGTCCGCCCGCCAGGAAGCTTGCCTCTTTGCCCTCGATCGTAATCAGGTTGGGCTCGGCCAAAATCTGCAGCAGGTTCTGGCTTTGCAACGCCCTGATTGTGGCGCCGATGTTCAGGTCCGGGCGGAAGATGAATAAGTTGAGAAGATCGGCGAAATTGAGGGTCGAGTTGGCGAAGCCTTGATCCTGGAACTGTAGCTGAGAAAAGCGCGGCGCTTGATATTGCTGGGTCGTCACCGAGCCCAGCGTCTTGTCGTTGCGGCTGAAATAGTTGAATCCAAGTTCGTCCAGCCCAACCCGATCAACACTGGCGAACTTCACCTGCAACAAAATCTGCCGTGGTTCAATGTGTGGAATTTCGAGCAGATTCACTACCTTTTTTGCATGTGTGGAAGCAAGCGCCTCGGCGCGCCTGGAAGCGTCGGCATCTTTTACTTGGCCGGTCAGCACCACGGTCTCTTCGTTACCGGAGACGCTCACGTTTTCGTCGCCGAGCGTCTTGAGGATCTCCTGCCGCACGCCATCGAAACTGGATAGATCCTGCCGGACGTCCAACTGATAACGCACGGGAATGGCGCCGGTCTCCCAGATGACAATGGTCGCTTTGCCCACGCCCTTGCCGTTGATCATGACCTCGCGCGGAGATACGACAACGGCATCGGCGACCTTCGGTTCACTCACGGCAACGCGCACGACATCGGCGCCAAATTGCAGCAACTCGCCGCGTCCCACAATGAGAGCCAATTCACGCGGAGGGGCCGTCTGAGCCAAGCCTGCGGCAATCGCGCCGCACAACGCTGCAACCGCCGCCAACAGGCGGCCGGACTTGATCATCGCCAGTTCCCTCATGGAAAGATTTCTTGCACGTGTTTGTCGCCCCGGAACACGTCTACGACCAGCTTCGGTTTCGGCGGTTCCTTTTTCTCCTCCGCCTTCTTCTTTGGCGCGCCCTCACCACCGATCAGGTTCGCCCATTCGCCTTGGTCACGCACATTCACGCCTGGCATACGCACTCCGCCGCGCCGGCCTGACCGCATCAACAGCAGCGGATCAATCTCCTCAATCACCGCTGCCTTGGGTTCATTGCGTATGCTTCGGTCCGACGGGTTCCGTAACGCGAGACTGATTTTGCCCTGATTTTTGCCGAGCTCCAGCTTTTGCGCCTGCTCGGGAGTGACCATCAGCGTCGCCGTTTGCGTCGATGTGCTGGATCGTACGGCCGTCTTCACATTCGCCACGCCCGTCTGCTGCACTTCCGTGTTGCGCCCCACGCTCAACACAACCACGTCTTCGAGCAGCGTCACCGTCATCGCTTCGGTGAGCGATCCCGTTCGCGTAAACAGCACGTCCACATGGGAACGCGGCTGCAGCAGGCCGCTCGCGCCAGTTGCATCCGTGAACGCAACCGAAACCGCCCGCATGCCCGGCTGAATGGTGGCGCTCACGCCCTCGGCTCCACCAAGCGTGCTCAGCTTCGGCGCGGTAATCGGTTCGTTCTGATTCACCGGAAACAGCAGCGCGCGGTTCAAGGCTTCCTGTGGGCCGACAAGCGCCCCACCCGGCTTGTCGCGTTCGGCGATCGTGATCAGCTTCAGGTCCTTCTTACCGATCATCGTGCCGGCGGGAAGGTCGCGTGCGGCAGCCATGATCTTCACGGTCGCCTCCGTCTTGGGACCTTTTGTCTTCGCGTAGAGGAACCACGTCAGCAGCGCCGCCGAAACCCAGGCCACGCCAAAGATCGTGAGTAGTTTCTGCCGGTCCACTCGAAACCTCTTTCTAACACCAGCGCGCGATCAGGGTTGCGTCCAAACCACAACCGTCGAATCGCGATAACTCTCTCGCCAACCCAGTTCGCCGAGTACGCCGTTCAGCGAATAGTCCAGCGGCATAACGGCGTGAGTAAACCCAAACCGCTGCCAGTGCACTCTCCAGCCGGGCCGCACCTGCACCATAGCTATGTAGTCTTTCATGAATGCCGTCCCGTAATAGTCGCTGCGGCCATCGAAGAATACGCGCCTGCGGCCATCGAAGCGGTAAATCAGGTAGCCGCCGAATTTGTCCGGCGCAAAGAGACGGACCTCTGCCGGCAATTGGCTGAGGTATGTCGAGGCGAGAACGGGAAACTCGCTCTCCGGAAAACCGACGTGCCGCTGCATCCACGGGGAGCACATGAGCGCGTAGGAGGCGGCCAGCGCCGCCGCGCCGCAAATCCACCCGGCAAATCTGCCGTCGATG
>DASRHX010000709.1:0-10019 GCA_035650295.1 Bryobacteraceae bacterium
GGCCGCGGGGAGAACTACACCGATGGCTGGTCCATTGGAAGCATCGGACCGCACAACACGTGGATCAACCCAGCCGGAAGCCGCGTGTACATGCAGGTGCTGACGCTACCGTATGTGTTTATCGCCGAAACCAAGACGAACCAGATTATCGGCAAGGTGGGTCCGTTTAGCAAGGGCGTGCGGCCGTTCACCGTCACCAACGACGAGAAGTACGTTTTCGGCAATGTCGACCCAAGGAGTTCCCCGTCACCGAGCGCTCGCGGTTCCGTATCGGCATGGATGGCTTCAACTTCTTCAACCACACCAACCTGACCGGACTGGTCACCAGCATCAACAACCGCTTCTTCGGCGAGCTACAAGGCACCGCCGGCGCGCGGCAAATTCCGTTGAACGCGCGGTACAGCTTTTAAGAAAGGTTCCGTCAGAAGAAATCGTGAGTTGACTCCGGCTCTTGGCAACTTGCCAACTGAGTGATAGAGGGCCAGTTCGAGGACCCGGAGTGGCCGTGACCGAATTCTCGCCGTATCCGCGCCTTATGGCAGCCGGAATTTTTGCGGACCACACGGCAACGACAATAAGAACAAGATGGAATAATTGGACACTATCGGGTTAACTAAACAGTTCTAGTACGGGCTTGCCGTGATCGGTGATGGGAACCGGACGATCGCCAGCATAGAGGTTCTTTGAAGGGTCGATCCCCAGCGCGCAGTGCAAAGTGGCGTGGAAGTCCGGGACGCCGATCGGCCGCTCTACCACTTCCCTGCCGATTTCGTCAGTGATCCCGATCGCTTTGCCCGTGCGAAGACCGCCGCCGGCCAGCACCATGGTGAAAGCTTCCGATTGATGGCCGCGGCCTCCGCCGCTGTCGAACTCCGGCGGGCGGCCGAATTCGGTGGCGATCACCACCAGCGTCTTATCGAGCAGCTTATTCTTTTCGAGATCGGCGAGCAGTGTCGCGAATGAGCGGTCCAGATCGCGAATCAACAGGTGCTGATTCAACTGGCCCTCGTTGTGGGTGTCCCAACCGGTGCCGTTGAGGAAGTTCAGGTTGAAGCTGACCTCGACAAAACGCACGCCGGACTGAACCAGCCGCCGGGCCAGTAGACATCGCTGGCCGAACTCGCTGCCGTAGGTCTCGCGCAGTGAAGAGGATTCCTTGCTGAGGTCGAACACGTTAAGGAACTTCGGTCCGGCGAGGCGGAAAGCCTGGCGGCTGACGTCGGCCTGCGCCTGGGCGGCTCTGTCGCCCGGATTACGCGCCAAGAAGCCGTCACGCATTGAGCCGAGCAAAGTTTCGCGCCGGTCCTGCCGTCCTGGTTCCACATCGGGAGGGCGAACGAGCCCATTGGGACCGATATCGACCTGTGTCAGATAAATGTAGCCATACTTCGCGCCAAGAAACCCCGGGTCGCGAGTGATGTTCGGATAACCCATCACCACGTATGCGGGGACGTCTTCGGATTTGGGGCCCAACTCGTGCGACACGATGGAGCCGACCGACGGATACTGAATGGTGCCGCTCGGCAGGCGGCCGGTATGAACCAGGTTGGCGGCGGCGGCGTGCTCGCCCTTGATGCCGTGCGTGATGGAACGGAGCAGCGCGCAGCGATCCAGCAGCGGGGCGGAGTGGTTGAGGTGCTCACACACCTGCACACCGGGAATGGCGGTGTTGATCGCGTCGTAGTAAGAGCCGGCTTTCTTCTTGCCGTCCCCGCGCACCTTGGGATCAAACGTGTCGATGTGCGCGGCGCCTCCGCCGAGCCAGATAAAAATACAGGCTTCGGCCGATGCCTTCGGATATTGGTTAGCGCCGGAAGCCAAACCGGTAGCCAGCGCGGCGCTTCCCGTCTTGATAAAGTCTCGGCGTGTGAAGCTCATGGTTGTCTCCTATGGCATCATCACGAACTCGGGTGTGTTGATCATCGCCCAAAGGGCATCCTCATAGCGTTCGCGAAACTCTGGCTTGAGGCGCTTGGTGGGATGATCGCCGAACCGCAACTTCTTTTCCTCCTCCAGACGAATCAGCGTCGCTTCCGCGCTCAGGTGGTTGGACCAGGAAACGCGGCTATCGGATTCCCGCCGTCCGCTCGTTTTCTCCGCGCCCGCCACTTTGCGGTTCGCGTAGTGCGGTTCCAGCAGCCCGGCGAAGGTACGGCGCTCCTCCATGGTGGGGTAGCGCGAAAGGATTCTGAGGAAGCTCTCTTCCACCAGTTTTTCGAGTGGCAGATCGCTCATCGCGAGTTCCGTAAACACGCTGTCATCGGAGAGCCGCGCGATACGAGTGCCAAGCACGCCGTTGGCCAGGATAAGAGTTTGCATGGGTGAGGCGGCGTCATCGCGCTCGGTGGCCGGATTCTGCCGCGACTGGCGCCAGCCGAACGTCGTCATCACGTCCACAACCGATTGCGCGATGGGCAATGCCAGCGCGGGGCGGTCGCGTTCGTTCGATAGCGCGGTCATCTGCCAGCCGCGCGTGGGCCGGCCCATGTTAAGGAACTGCCTGGCGGGACGGTCGCCGGCCGGATTCAGATTCATTTCTTCGCAGTCCAGCGTCTTGCCTGCCGCCAGATGCAGCGAGTCCACGAGTTGCTCCGCCGTCATGTTACGGCGGGCCGGGCCCGCGAACAGCCGCTTTTCGGCGCTCATCATCTCCGACGGTAACCCCGCGGGCCTGCGCTGATAGGCATCAGAATTCAGAATCACCCGGGCCAGATGTTTCAGATCGTAGCCGCTCATCATGAATTCCCGCGCCAGCCAGTCCAGCAGCTCGGGATGGGACGCCTTGCCTCGAGTCCAATCGTCGACGGGCTCAACGATTCCCGCTCCCATGTACCGTTTCCACACGCGGTTCGCCACTACTTGAGCGAAGCGCAGATTATCGGCGGAGACGACGTAGGCCGCTACCTCACGGCGAGTCCCAATGCCGGTTGACGCGGGCAAATCTCCGGTTTCGGCATGATTCACCAGCGACTGGAATCTCCACTCCGGTGCAATCATCTGGCCTGGCTTCAACGCCACGTTCACGGCGGGCTTGCGCGCGCCTTCCCTAAGAGGAACCGTACTCGTCTCAGGCAGCTTCAGCGGCTTGCCCTCCAGCATCGCCGCCATGCCGAACAGGTCCTGCTGCTTGTATGGATGGAAGGGGGCGTCGTGGCACCGCGCGCATTGGAGCTTCACGCCCAGAAACGCCTGCGCGATGATATCAGCCTTGGCGGCCATCGGCGCATCGTTGAGCGTAGCCTGAGAAAATGCGGCAGGAGCGCCCATGTGCGTGCTGCCTTCCATTTCGATCAGTTCGGTGACGAGCCGGTCGAAGGGGATGTTGTCGGAAAAAGACTGATGCAGCCACCAGCGAAAGGGGCCGGTGTTATTCAAGTCGGGTTTGAGAATCCCGGGGTTCTCCGCCAGAACATCCTGCCAGTAGCTGACCCAATGATCGGCCCAGGAAGGATTGGCCAGCAAACGGTCGATCGCCTGTTTCCGGCGAGTGCTTGGATCGGCGGCCTGGAAAGCGCGAATCTCCTCGGGTGTTGGGATCAAGCCTGTAACGTCCAACGTTACCCTGCGAAGGAACTCCAGATCGCCCGTCACGGCGTTCGGTTTCGCGTTGGCCTCCTTCAGCCGGTCGCCGACATAGTGATCGATGGCATTGGCAGGCACAATGGGAGCGGGCTGAGCCGAACTAAGTTTCCCTCGCACGGCGGCATGCCGCTTGTCCCACAATTCGGCTACTTGACGGCTGGCCTCGCGCCGCCTGGTGACGTCGGCCGCGCGGTGCCTTTTTTCGGAATCGTCCGCATAAGCCTCCCATGCCGAATCGGTGAGGAGAGGTGCCGTGTCCGACCCCAGCAGGCGGTCCAGTGACCCATTGAAGGAATAACTGACGGCCAATTCGCCCGGCGACGGATACAGTCCCTTGCCACCAATGACTGCGATTAGAGTGAACTGATGTTCGGCCCCGGTCAGGACAACCTTGGCGAGCACATCCTGGTGCGGATACGCGGCCGGGCGCAGTGGAGTGCCATCGCTCACGACGGGCGGAGGAACTGGATCGTCACCGGACGTATTCGGCTTTTGCGCCTCCGTCCGGGCAATCTCCGTGCCGTCTAGATACAGGATGGCCGCACCGCGAGCCCGCAGCCGGAAGCGGTACTCTCCGGCCGCCATTGACCGGCTGTATTGAGCCCGCAACACAAACGGGGTCGAGCGATCCACGGGAATGGCGTTGGGAGCGAACCGTGTGGGAGTGTGCAGAAAGCCGAAGACCGGTTCAGCGTAGCGGTCCGTCACCTGGCCGCCTTCGGCGAGCAACTCCTTGCCTGCCTGGACATTCTCCAGAATCTCCACTTGAACCTGGCCGGCTAACGCGATCACGGCCGCGCCCAGCGCGCATAAAACCAGTTTTCTCATAAGCGTGCTCCCGGTCATCTTATCTCGTTACCAAGCGAGGCGCATGTTCAACGGATTGGCCCGCCGGGCGGAAGCCAGGCGACAATACCGGACAAAGCGGAATCGCTCGCTGCCCCGTTAGGCGATCGATAGTCGATCAACTCGCCTTGCCTCGAGTCCGGACCGTATCAAAACATCAGCTTCAGACCAAACTGTATTTGCCGCCCCGTGGCGGTGCCGTTGGACAAGGTGCCGAACTGCGGGTTGCCAGCGTTGCAGGCCGCGCCCGCTGGTCCGATGCAGGTCATCGCCTGAGCGGAGGCCGATGGGAGGAAGAATGTGGGTGTATTGGTGAGGTTGAAGAATTCGGCGCGGAACTGGAGGAAGTAGCCCTCGGTGATCCGCGTGTTCTTGAAGGCGGAGAAATCGAAGTTCACCGAGCCGGGTCCACGGACGACACGGCGCGCGGAATCGCCAAGCAATTGGATGCGGGCGCCGGTATTGCTGGCGGTGGTGCCGGGCACTTTGAAGGCGGCGGGGTTGAAGAAGCGATCGACCGAGCGGCCTTCCTGAATCTGCAACTCCTGGCCTGCAACGCGGTCGGGCATGTTGAACGTGTTGAAGATGGGGGCGAGCACGTTGGTCCGGAGATCGCTGGGGAAGCCGCCGCGAAGGGTGGTGATGCCGTTTACCTGCCAGCCGCCGAGGATGCGATTCGATTTCCGCCAGGGTAGCTCGTAGCCGTAGCTGGCCACGAAAATTTGGGGCACGTCGATGGGGGCGACGGCGCGCTCACGCGAGAGGTTGTAGTTGTCGAACACGAAGCTGGTTCCACCGTTCTGGGTGAACGAGGACGGGCCGGTTCCGTTGGTTTCCATGTTTTTCTGGATGGTGTAGTTGATGAGAAAGCTGAAGCCGTGGGAGAAGCGCTTTTCCGCTTTGAAGTTAACAGCGTGGTAGCTGGAGGTGCCGGTGGAATCGACGGTGGGCACGGTGCCGTTGACGTTGGGGAAGGGCCGGAAGCGCTGGACGTTGCGGCCGTCGAGGGCGTATTCGAAGGGAACCTGGTTGCTGTGCAGGAACGAGGTGGCCAGGTCGCGCCCACGGGAAGTGCTGAGGGTCATTTCGAGCAGCCAGTTGGGGCGCAGCTCGTATTGGAAGCTCACGTTGGCCTGATGGAGCAGGGGGAAGCGCGCACCGTCGAACTTCTGGGTGCGGATGGTGCGGACGAATGGGCGCTCCGGGGTGAAGGATTCGAGCGTGGTATCGCTGGGCGCGGCGACGATGGGTGTGTTGATGGTGAAGGGGGGAACGATTGTGGTCTGCGCGTTGACGACGGGCACGGAGAGGGTGGGCACGTTGGGGTTGTTGCCAGAGAATTGAGTGGTTTCCTGATTCTGGTCGCGGAGACCATAGAACATGCCGTAGCCGCCGCGGATCACGAGCTTCTGGTTCCACTGGTAGGCGAAGCCGAAACGGGGGGCGATGTTGTTGTGATCGGCATCGACAATGGCGCGGGAGAATCCGTTCTGGCCGGGGAGTTGGAACTTACCAGTTCGAATGTTGAACAGAGAGCCGCGGTCGCGCGCATCGACGGGCTGAGTGTAGAGTTCATAGCGGAGGCCGAGATTGAGGGTGAGACGGCGGGTGGCCTTCCAGTCGTCCTGAAAATAGATGCCGGAGTAGATCCAGCGGTGGCGGCCCCAGTCAAGCATCTGGGTACCGTTGAGGGTGGAGGGAAAGCCGAGTAGAAAGTCGGCGAGCGGGGCTCCGGAGCCGGCGCGGTCGGAGCTGGAGGAGAAAATGGAGCCGAAGATGGTTTCCCCGTAGAAGGGCGAGCCTTTGAGCACTTCGTAGCGGTAGCGGCGCACATCGCCGCCGATTTTCAAGGTGTGATTGCCGCGGGTGATGTTGAGGTTGTCGCTCCACTGGAAAGTGTTTTCGATGTTGTAGTTTGACGTGCCGCCCCCCCAACTGGAAAACTGCTGGGAGCCGCTGATGGCGCCGGAGAAGTTGAAGAGGATGCCGGGGAATCCCAGGTCGGGAAAAGGATAAAGGGCGAGACGGTTGGAGTTGGCGAAGGCAACGCCGCTGGGGGCATCGCCGACGTCGGAGCCATTGTGCCGCGTGTAGCCGAAGCGGAATTCGTTGACGATGTTGGGGCGGAAGACGTGGGTGTCGGCAACGACGGCGCTGCGCGAGAAGTCGATGCGGCGCGAACCGCCGCCGATGAAGCCTTCAAAGCCTCCGGGGATGGGCTGGCGCTGGTTCCAGAGGGAATAGCGGGCGTAGATGTTGTTGGCGGCGATGATGCGGTGGTCGATGCGCAGGTCGCCGCGATCACCGCGATACTGGTTGGGGCGCTGGCGGAAGTAGTTGCGAGCCTGCGCGCCTGGCGCGCCGAAATTCGGAAGAGGGACGAGTTGGGTGATGGCGGCCGAGGTCGGGTTGATCTGGGCCTGGGGGATTTGGTTGTTGGCGAAGGGGGTGGAGATGACGGTGTTGGCGGGGCCGAGGCGGCGGGCAGCGGGATCGTAGATGGCGTTGTTGTAACGGGAGAAGTCACCGGTGCGGAAATCGGCCGGAGGAACATCGAGGATGGAGCTGCCGGCCTGTTGGCGGATACGGGTGCCTTCGTAGTCGCTGAAGAAGAAGGTGCGGTCACGGAGGATGCGTCCGCCGACGGCGCCGCCGAACTGGTTCTGGCGGAACTTTCCGCGCGGCTGGCCGGCCGCGTTGGTGAAGAAGTTGTTGGCGTCCAGGCGTTCGTTGCGGAGAAACTCGAACAGCGATCCGTGAAAGTCGTTTGCGCCGGACTTTATTGTGGCGCTGACCACGGTGCCGGCGGAGTGGCCGAATTCGGCGGAGAAGTTGTTGGTCTTTACTTTAAATTCCTGAACGGCGTCGACCGAAGGAGTGTAAGCACTGCCCGAGCGCCCGACGGCTCCCGCGTTTTGGGTGGTGTTGTTGTCGATGCCGTCGATGAGGACTTCGTTGGAGGAGAAGCGGCCTCCACCGCCGATGAAGGGGAGGTTGGAGCCCATGCCGAACATGGGTGTGGTGTTGCCGGCGAGGAGACCGAGTGCGAAGGGGTTGCGGCCGTTGAGAGGCAGATCGAGGATTTTTTTGTTGTCGATGACCTGGCCGATAGCCGAGGTAGAGGATTCGAGTAGAGGCATTGCACCGCTGACTTCGATGGTTTCAACGACGTCGCCGGGTTCGAGGGTGATGGGGATATTGGCGTCCTGGTCGACTTGAAGGCTGAGGCCGCTGAGCGATTGCCGCTTGAAACCTTGCAGGGCGACCCCGATGGTGTAGTCGCCGATCGGCATGAACGAAGCCCGGTATTCGCCGCGGTCGTTAGTGACGCCTTCGCGCACGAGGCCCGTAGCGGTGTGCTTGAGCGAGACGGCCGCGCCTGGGATGACGGCGCCGGTGGAGTCCTTTACTTCGAGGTTGATGGTGCCGGTGGAGATTTGCGCCGCCAGCCGGAGAGTGGCGAGCAGTAGAAGGGCGGTTTTCCACATGTGATGGTTCTCCTCTCTCGACGCGATGCTTCCGCATAGTGTACGCCCGCGAAGGTGCGGTGAGAAGCGGGGCGGGGCTTGGGAGACAGTCATGCGGTGTGCTCCGCAAAAATTCAATCCGTCAGGTTACGCGGCCTTCTTCTTCAAGCCGTACTCGTGATGTAACCCTCTGACAACGGGCCGTGGTGTTACGCGTTAGCCGTTTGGAAGGCGATGTCGATGGCCGCTGGCCGGAACTGTGGCTTGAGGTCGTTCCGGAATGCCAGGATCGAGGGCCGAATGTGGGCGTCCGCGATTGAAGTGGTTCGACCGGATTCGGCGAAAGAACTGATTCTCCGCGGAAACCTGCGCGGCCTGCTCGCGACTGTACTGGACGCTAAGGGCCGGTAGTCCGCTGCGGGGCGGCATTATCACTTCCGTGGCGACTGGTCGAAAAGCGGCGCGGAGGCTCCGGTAAAGGTCAACCCGCAACTTATTTAGGACTAAGAAGGTTCGACCCGGAATGACCGCGTACTCCATCGGTGATAATGTTGATCGCACAACGAACGGCTGGAGGTAAAGGTTGATGTCCGCTATTCGCGCATCGCGTTGCATTTTTCCCGGCAGTGTCGGGCCATCAATACTTCTGTTGCTGCTTCCTGTACCGCTTTTTGCCCAAGTCAATTACAGCCTGGTGCGTGACTGGCCTCTTCCAGCCCGCACCGCCGCCGGAACATCGACGCCCTGGAATCTCATTCAAGTTCCTGGTGTCGCGGTCGACTCGCGTGGTCACGTGCTGGTATTACATCGCGGCGCTCATCCCATTGTTGTTTTTGATCCCGAAGGCAAATTTGTTCGATCGTGGGGTGACGGGATGTTCAGCGAAGGAAAAGTCGCGGCTGTCGCGCCTGGCGACCGCGCCAACGGTGCATCTGGCTACTCCGCCGTCTACGGTCCAGCAGGATGCTCGTCCTGTGGCGTGCATTCCATCCGTATCGACACCGGTGGCCATATCTGGGTTGTGGATGCTCCTGGCCACGTCGTCTACAAGATGGACTCGCAGGGGAAGGTGCTCCTTCAACTCGGACAAAAAAACCTTCCAGGAATGACTCCAAACAACTTCAACCTACCCACCGACGTCGCGTTTGCATCAAATGGCGACGTCTACGTGAGCGATGGCTATGGAAACCCACGCGTGGTGAAATACTCGCGAGACGGAAAGTATCTATTGCATTGGGGCAAGCGGGGATCCGGTCGAGGTGAATTTCAATTGCCGCACAACATAGTCGTCGATGCCCGCGATCGGGTCTATGTCACAGATCGCGATAACCGCCGCATCCAAGTCTTCGATGCGGAGGGCAAATACGTGGCCGAGTGGCGTGATACAGGAGGTGTATCGGCCCTTGCCATTAGTGGTAGTCAGCACATCTGGACAGGCGGAGTCCTTCGAAGCTTGGATGGGAAGCCTGTTGCCAGGCTGCCGAGTGAAGTCCCGACGGCACATGGCATCGCGGTCGGCACCTCGGGCGAAGTTTATGTGGCCCAATTGAGTGGCGCGGTCCAGAAGTTTGTTCCGAAATGAGATGGTCCGAGACCGCGCAGGCCTTCGTGAACGGCGTAACGTCCAAGTACTTCAAGGTAAATCTCGTGAATATCGAGAAGCATCGACAGTGAGGGTTCGGGGGTGGCCCGGGCCACGGTTCTTGCTGCCGTCGTACTTCTGTGCGATCAGCTTACGGTGCCAACCCAGCAGGGTTTCCGGCGTGACGATTGTCGCGATTTCTCGAAGAATGCGACGTCCGAGCATCTTCGCCTTGGCTGCCAACCGGCGGCACTGATCGTCATTCAAGCGGAGTTGCCTGTCGCCGAGTTGCTCTCGCAGTACTCGATTCTCCTCGCGGAGGTATTCGATGGCGTCGCGCTGCTGTTGGCCTAGCCAACCGGCAACAGAGATCACCAACAATCGAAACGGATCAAACGCCCGGTGCATTCGGATAAGGTATCAGCGCAGAATTGCATCGCCGCAAGCCACACGCTCTAAGGACATGGAATACTTGGACACCACGCCCTCGAGAAGGGCGGCTAGCCTTGGCCTTACAAATTCTTGCGGAGCACAACTTCTCC
>DASRHX010000710.1:0-4191 GCA_035650295.1 Bryobacteraceae bacterium
TGACCGACCCGATCACAGGAATGTAACTGAGTGCATATCCGCCGCGGAGCGCCGTTTTCGGAGTCAAGCTAAAGGCAAAGCCGATCCGCGGCGCGAAGTTGTTGCGGTCCGGAGCGTAGATACCACGATCCGCGCCACCCACGCCCGCGTAGAGAAGACCACCAGTGAGATTTAGACCGGGAACGCGGAGCGGACTGGGCATCCCATACCCGAATCCGCGCGTTGTGCGGTCGTAACGCTCGGTACGAGGGCTTTCATACTCCCAACGAAGTCCAAGATTTAACGTCAGGCGGCGGTTGACACGCCAGTCGTCTTGAAGATAGAGGCCATAGTAAATGTTCTGAATGGACACACCCGTGTTGGAAGCAAGGCTGCCCGACCCGTAGCCAAACATGAGAGACGCGAGCGCGAAGCCGCCCGCAGGCGTGTTGACGTTGGGTCCACCCGTTTGATTGGGACCGAAGCTGAACGCGCCCGACGGAGCCGTATTGCGGAAGAAGTGCCCGCGAATGAGCCGCCCTTCTCCACCCGCTTTAAACAGATGCGATCCGCGTTGCATGGAAACCGACGGCTGAAGCGACCAAGTATCGCCCGGGTCGTAGATCAGCGGCGATCCAGCAAGCTGTTGAAAGTCGGTGACCGAAACAGTCGGGAACGCCAGACCCTGAATGAGATTTCGATAAGACTGAGGGAAACCGAGCGTTACCGGATCGAAACCGTCCGACCACGGTTTGTTGTCTTCGATGCCGCGGGCGTAGCCGAGTCGCACATCGAACGTGGTTTGGGCGCTGATGAGGTGCGTGTCGTTGAACGCGATTCCCCAATGCGGGCGCGTCACGCGATTTCCGGCGCTACCGGCGGGCCCGGCGGCAATCCCATCGTGGCTGCGCGGAAAGAGCAGCCGCCCTTCGCCGAAATTCATACGTGCGAACATCTGGTTTTTCGTTCCGAAACTGTGGTCGAACTTCATCACGTGCGTGTCGTAGTCGCGCGGCCATTTGTAGGAATAGCTGAAGTTCTGCACCCAGGGCGTCGCGCGGTTCGGACCGGCAATGTTCGCAGTGGGGTAATAGGTCATGATGTTGCGCCCCACAGGGTCTTGAAGACTCTGTGGGATCACGTTTCCGGGCACGGGATCCCGTGTCGGCACGCCGTTCACGGTGCGGCCGGAAAACGGGTTGTAAATCGTTCCGGAAAACTCGGAAAAATCGCCGCCGCGCATTTTGTCCGTTGGTACGTTCAGCAGATTCGTCAGCCCGTTTCCTTCCCGTGAGCCTTCGAAGCTATAGAAGAAAAATGTCTTGTTCCGCCCGTTGTAGAGCTTCGGCAAGTAGATGGGGCCCCCGATCGTGAACCCGTAGGTATTGGAGTTATAGCGAGCCAGACGCTGGCCCGCCCGGTTGTTGTAGAACGAGTTCGCATCGAGGGCTGCGTTGCGCAGAAACTCATAGAGCGTGCCGTGCAGATCGTTCGTCCCGGACTTGATCACGATGTTCATGAATGATCCGCCCGACCGTCCATACTCCGCGGGAAGCGTTCCGGTTTGGAGTTTGAACTCGCCCACGGCATCGACCGCCGGAACCCACTGCGAAATGTTCACGCCGCGATTCACATTCACGGTGTTGGCGACGCCGTCCACCGACACGTCGCCGGAGGCCATCGGAGCGCCATTGGCCGAGTAGGAGACGTTCGTGATCGTGTCGTTGGCGCGCGTGTCCTCGCCATATCGGTTGTTCACTACTCCGGTGGCGAGCGTGAACATGAACAGACTCGAATGGCCCTTGAGAGGCAAGCTGTCGATGATCTCTTTCCGCACAACGGTTCCAAGAGAGGACGATTCCGTTTGCACCGTGGCGGGATTCGCCGTTACAGTGACCGTTTCGTTCGTCTGTCCAATGGCAAGCTCGACGTCGAGCCGGGTGTTATCGCCCAAGCTAAGCTGGATACCGCCACGGACGTCGGTTTTGAATCCTGGAGCGCGCGTGGTAAGGCTGTAGGTCCCGGGCGGGAGCAACTGGAAAAGATAGTGCCCCGCCGCATCGGTGGTAGCGCTGCGTTCGACCGCGGTAGCCACGTTCTTCAACGTGACTTCCGCTGAGGGAACGATAGCCTGAGTTGAATCGTGAATCGTGCCCTGGAGTGTTGCGCGAAATTCCTGGGCGAACAGAAAGGTTGCAGCCGCCATGGCTGCGAAGACGAGACGAGTAAGCATTGCCAACCTCCACCGACCCTTACGCTTGTGGGTTGAACCGCCGATACTCTATCATCTATCTCCCGAGAGCTGAAGCCCGGCAGCTCCGCTAAGCGCGGCCATGGCGCGCGCGCACTATATGTTATTTCGGTGCACCGGCACGAAACGCCGCAACGGCTTCGGCCGTGCGAAGATGGCGGCCATAGACTCGTACCTGTCGAACTCCAGCGCCGATCTTCATGGCCGGTGCGCCGTTTATCGAGCGCGTAAAACCGTTATAACGGCCCCAGCCAAACTGCCTCGTATCACCGCCGTCATTCAGTTTTCCGTCGATCACGAAACTGATGATTTTCGGACCGCCGTCGACGATGGCGGCAATGTGATGGAGCTTGCCCGGTACGACAGTGCCTGGATCGGAGGCCCATATGCTGCTTACGCGTCCATCGCTCAAACCGAGTTCGACTGCCGCGCCATCAATAGCCCGCAAAACAAAACCCTTGCCGTCTGGAGTGCGATTGTCGAGCAAGATTTCGCCGGGGCGCGCAACGGCCCAAGCCTCGAAGGTCAATCCGGCCCGCAGATCGTCGCTACCGTGGGCGCCTGGAGTGCGCCTTGTAAAGAATGGCAGTTCCGGCAAATCGACACTCCTCACCGCACCGGCTTCGACCAGGAGGCCCGTTTTCGGCGTCGTCCCGGCCTGCGCCTGACCCCACATGCCTTCAAGCATGGTTCTGTCCAGCTCATGTACTCGGGCGACTTCCTTTTCCGTCTCCGTGACAAAGTATCGGCCACCGTCCTCCACGAGGTCGGGATAACTCATGCGCATCATGGGGTCGTCATCGTAAAGTGCGATCTCCGGCTGCGACCAGCGAATGATTTTTCCTCTGTGCGAATCCGCCTCGACACCGCCTGATAGCCAAACGGGATTCCGTTCTTCGTAGGCGATGGTCCGGCGCCGGGGATGCTCGCGAATGAACCTTCCGCCGTGGTTGTGGAACCAATAGAGAAACTTGCCGTTCTCGCACCGCCAAGCGAAATTCGCCGCGCGGGGATGCTTCATCAGGCGCCCGTCGGCGTAGCGCATATACTCAGATGGCTCCCATGACTTGCCCCCGTCGCGGCTGTACGAGTAGGCAGCGTGGCCGTCGATTGTCCGGAACACGCAGAAAAGGGAGCCGTCGCTCAGTACGGCAAAGCTATGTTCCTCGGCCACCGGTCCGCCGACGTTGGCGGGCGCCCGAATCCCTTTGTCCCCTTCCGGCCAAGTCTCCCATCGAATCTTCTCGGGGTCACGCTCCGTAAGGATGTTGTCGCTGCGAAGAAGCACCCCCTCGCTCGATGTGAAGAAGCCCTCGCCGAAGCCACCCACCTTGTGAAGCGGCACATAACCCGAGCCGCGAAGCGTGAATGCCCGGCCGACATTCCAAAAAAATTTGATCTTGCCGCCGTAAACGTTCTTGCGGTCGATCTCGAAATCGCGCTGTGGGATCTCGTGGCGCTTGGCGGACCAAGTGCGTCCGTGATCGTCAGAATACTTGAACACGAAGTGTCCGAAACTGTCGACGCGCCGAACAATGCCGTCCTTATATGGTGGATTATCTCCCTTCAACGCTCTGAGGTTGTCGGTGTTGTGGTTGTAGAAGACATAGACGCGGCCCGACGGAACCTTCAGCATGACGGCGTAGGAAGCTTCCGGCCCATTCGCCGGTTCCACGCTCACTGGCGTGGACCAAGTTTTGCCGTAGTCCGTGCTGCGAGTGGAAATGATGTGCTGTCCGCCCGCGCCTTCGGCGCCAGCGCCAGTCGTCATGACGCAAAGCCAGGAGTTGTCGTCCGTTTTAACGATGTAGGGCTGATCCGAGTAGCTTTCGTCGGGGATGACATTCCCTTCGCGGATGTTCCGCGGATCGGCCGCGAAACAGGAGACGATAATGAACCAAAACGAAAATACTCTCACGATTTCCTCTCTTCGATAGTCGAAATACCTGTGCTGAGCGGTT
>DASRHX010000711.1:0-2799 GCA_035650295.1 Bryobacteraceae bacterium
CTCGAGGCGCTGGAACAGGACCCGCAGATGGGTCCGTTTTTGTGCCTGCCTGGCATTCGGCAGTGCATCGACCTCAATTACGCTACCTCACAGCGTCAAACTGTTTGGGAGTACGCTCCACGCAGCCGGGGCGCTGAGGACTATACGCGATTACTTGATTTTGTAACTCGCCAGGAACAGGCAGGCGCTCATGTCATCCAAGAAAAAGCCAAGACCGCTGTTTGAAGTTCCCGCCGACATCGAGTCGGGTAGGGAGTCGGGCTGGGTATACCGGTCCTCGGGTCAGGCGGAGCACTCTAAGCGCGCCCACGCGGAAAAGTCTCGCGAAGAAGGCGCCCGCGTAGAAGCATCCGCGTCAGTGATGGATACCGGCACGGCCGCGTTTTTCATCGGCTTCGCCGCGATTGCTCAAGCCGTGGCTCTAGGACTGACAATCGCCGTTTTCCCATTGACGATGGGATTGCGCGCATTTCGGTCGTTCCGGTCGGATTAGCCCCTGGTTTTGGTGGTACGCTAGCGGTTGGCGCATTAGGGCGCCGCCGTGTCCGCGGGAAGGACTGCGTCCACCTGAGTTCTTCGATAATCAGTCATCACATTGAACTCTTTTCTGCCCGAACGAGCGGACAACGGGCGCCGGAAAGGAGCTCTTTGTGAAACATCACCTGCCGGCTCGCAAACTGCGAGAGGATCCGGATCTCAATCAAATCAAGCGCCAGGCGAAGGAGCTGCTGCAAGCATTTCTCGCCGGCGAGGCTAATGCCGTCGAGGAAGTGAATGCGCACTATCGCGGCGCCGATCCCTCGAAGTTCGCCCTGCACGACGCGCAACTGGCGCTCGCCAGAAGCTACGGCTTCGAAAGTTGGCCAAAACTCAAAGCGTATGTGGACGGAGTGACCATCCAGCGGCTCGGCGACGCGGTGCGCGCCGGCAATCTGGCCGAGGTCCGCACAATGCTCAAAGCCCGCCCGGAACTGGCCAACATGGAGATGTCTTACGGAAACGAGCATCGCCCGCTTCACTACGCGGTGATGAATCGATCGCCTGAAATTGTGCGCCTGTTGATGCAGCATGGCGCCGACGCCAGGTGCGGCATCCATCCCCACCGCGACGCTACCACCGCCTTGACAATGGCCATCGAGCGCGGCTACGACGATATCGTCGCCGTCATCGAGGAAGCGGAGCAAAGCCGCCGGCAAGCGACGAGCGCGTCGAACGTAGCGGTGACAAGTTCCCAGGATGATCTGAATGAGGCGATCGCCAACGGTGATGACGCACGGGCGATTGCGATGCTGGAGGCCGATTCATCGCTCGTTCACGGCTGTGACCGCGAAGGCTGGACGCCGTTGCACATGGCTTCGGCGGTGCGCAGACCGAAGCTTGTGGACTGGCTGCTGCAGCATGGCGCGCAGGCCAACCGGCGCGGCAAGGATGCCCGGACCCCGCTCGATTTGGCTGCGGGCTCGCGGAGGCCCGTCCAGGAAGAGCGGTTTGCAGCGGTCGCTGGCATCCTTCGACGGGCTGGGGCGGAGATGACGGCTCGCGCGGCCGTAGCCTTGGGTGATGCGGATTGGCTGCGTGCGCGGCACGCCGAAGGAGCGCTGGTGAACCCGATCACTTGGGGAGCGGGGGGGTTGCTCACAGTCGCGGTGAAGCACAACCGGCCCGACATGCTTGCCTTGCTTCTCGATTTCGGGTTCGATCCAGATGAGCGAGTCAGCTCTGGTGAAGGGGCGGCCGTGGCTTACTCGCAGGGATTTCCGCTCTGGGAGTGTGCGGCGCTCGGCAGGCGCGAGATGGCGGAGCTACTCCTGGAGCGTGGGGCTAACCCAAACTCGCACGTCGACTCAAGCGGTTCGTCTGTGTACAGCGCTTACAGCCACCGCCAATGGGATATGGTCGAGCTTTTGCGACGCTACGGAGGCGTGGTCGGCGCCGACACGGCCGCGATCTACCGCCAGACAGATTTGGCGCGGCAGATGCTCGCCGACGATGCGCGCGGCGCGCTGCCCGAAGGCACGGTTTCGGGAAGACCATTGGCGGTAGATCTTCTCGACTTCGCCGCGAGTGGTGGCGATCCCGAAATCGTGCGGATGGCGCTCGAACGCATCGACTGGCCGCGCGATGACGAGCGCTGGTTCCGGTTTCTGGCAAGGCCGATCGATTTCTGGAATCACATTCCGTGGCTGTATGCGGGTAACAAAGAATTGGATCGCAGCACGTATCTCACCTGCTTCCTCCTGGTACTGGAGCGTTGCGATCCAAACGTGATCGGAGGATTCAATCGAACGGTGCTGCATGAAGTCGCAGCCGCTGGCGATCATGTTACCGACGAAGAAGTGGCGCCGTTCGCGATCGCTCTCCTGGACGCGGGAGCCCGAACCAACGTGCCGGACGACATCCTCGGGAGTACACCCCTCGGGTGGGCCTGCCGCTGGGGCCGCGTCAGCGTAGCGAAGGCGCTGCTCGAACACGGCGCCGACCCGATCGAAGCGGATGCGGAGCCGTGGGCACGGCCCAGAGCCTGGGCCGAAAAGATGCGCCACGCAAGCCTGCTCACGATGCTGGTGGAGCACGGCGCCTGAATTGCTAGGCAACACTGCGGAGGGTTAAGAGATGGTGATGGTTGATCGTTTGACTGAAAAGGCCTCTGAAGTCACCAGTTTGGCTAAATCTGTGCCCCGTGGTATCGCCGAAGCGGCTTCGTGTACCGTGAGTTACATCCGGAAGCGTGGACTTTCGCGGCGGGGTTTGGCAAGGATGGGACGCGATCTTACCGGGTGTGTAAGTAAAAATCCCGTG
>DASRHX010000712.1:0-5137 GCA_035650295.1 Bryobacteraceae bacterium
GCCAGGTAAACGACCGTGCCGTCTACTACGCGCTGGCAGCGCTGCAAGCCGCAAGCGGGAAGTACGTCGAGGCTACGCAATCACTGCAGACCGGCCTGAACGTCGACGAGTTCGAGACGCTCGATGCCCGTGCGTGGTCCACCTACGCCGCCATCACAAACGCCTATGGGCTTACGGACGATGCCCGCACCGCGCTCGCCAAAGCCGCTGCCGCCGACAACTCGGGTGATCAAGAAAAGCTCGCGGCCGAATACGCCACCAAGCTTACGGCCGATCTGCCGGCGAAAAAATAGCGCCGCCTACACGCCGGGCGCCAACCGTTTTACACTCTCCCTATGCATTCTCTCCGGCTAGCCGCCGCTGCCCTCGGCCTCGTGGCCCTGGCGCCGGCCCAGACTACTACTCCTGCGTACGACTTGCTCATCAAAGGCGGGACGGTCATCGATCCCAAGAACAGCCGCAACGCCTTACTCGACATAGCCATCGCAGGTGGCAAGGTGGCCAAGGTGGCCGCCAACATTCCCGCTGCCGAAGCCAAGCGTGTGGCCAATGCGCAAGGCTACTACGTCACGCCGGGGCTGGTCGATATTCACGTTCACGTGTATGCCGGGACCGGCGATAGAGTCCTTGCCGGCGACTCCAGCGTCTATCCCGACGGCTTCAGTTTCCGCACCGGCGTCACCACGATGGTCGATGTTGGAACCTCCGGCTGGCGTAACTTCCCCGATTTCCGCGAGCGCGTCATCACGCGCGCCAAAACGCGAGTCTTCGCCATGCTTAACATCGTCGGCGGTGGTATGGGCAAGACGCCCGAAAGCGACACTAACGACATGAACGTTGAAGAGACCATCCGCGTCGGCAAGGCGAACAAGGACCTGATCGTCGGAATCAAAACCGCCCACTACTCGCACAAGGATTGGATTGCCGTGGAACGCGCGGTAAAGGCTGCCGAGGGGCTCGACGTTCCCGTCATGGTCGACTTTGGCAGCAATCACCCGGAACGCCCCATCGGAACGTTGTTCACGGAGAAGTTGCGTCCCGGCGATCTCTATACGCATTGTTTCAGCGGCCTGCGTGATGAAATGGTCGATGGCAAACTCAACGCTGCCATGCTCCAGGGACGGCGCAGGGGCATTCTGTTCGACGTTGGGCACGGTGGTGGAAGTTTCTCCTGGCATGTCGCCCATGCCGCCAAGGCCGCCGACTTCTGGCCTGACTCCATCTCCACCGACCTGCACACAGGCTCCATGAACGCGGGAATGAAGGATATGGCCACAACCATGTCAAAGATGCTCATTCTCGGCATGCCGCTCAACAAGGTGATTGAAGCCTCCACCTGGCAGGCCGCCAAGGAGATCAAGCACCCCGAACTGGGCCACCTTACCGAAGGCGCCGAAGCCGATGTGACTGTGCTCTCTGTCGATCAAGGCAAGTTTGGATACATCGACAGCTTCGGGGCACGTAAAGACGGAACGCAGAAGATCACTGCGCAACTCACCGTACGCGCCGGGCAGGTTGTCTACGATTTGAACGGGATCGCCGCGCCGGATTGGACGACGGTTCCCGCGCGCCGTCCGCGCCGCGAGGGCAAAAAGAAGCAATAGCGACCGTTCACAAAAATTCAGTTGACTGATTCTGTATTTCTGCTATTGTAGAAATACAGAATCAAATGGCATCCCTTAAATCCACCTATAACGAGCAGACCGCCCGCTGTGCCGACATGTTCGCGGCCCTTGGAGCCGAGCCGCGCCTCCGTATCGTGCGGCTCCTGCTATCGGCCCACCCCGATGGCATGGTTGTCGGCGAGCTGCAAACCGAGCTCGACATCGCCGGTTCCACGCTCTCCCATCACCTCGAGAAATTGAAAAACGAAGGTCTGGTCAACGTTACGCGGGAGAGTAATTTCCTCCGTTACCGGGCTAACACCGAATCCCTGCGCGAGCTGCTCACGTTCCTCTATGCCGAATGCTGCACGCGCAACAAAGCCGTGGAGGCGGGCGAGATTGTCCGCATCGGCGCCAAATAAAAGGACGAATCATGACCACGAATGTGAAAGAAGTTGTGCAGGAGCGCTATGGAAAGGCAGCCCTGCAAGTGCTGGAACAGACCAAGCCCACCGGCTGTTGCGGCAGCGGAACGGCGCATCCGCTCGGTGCGCACGATCCGATTACGGCCGATCTTTATGACGCGGCACAAGCCGGCCAAATTCCCGAGGCGGCGATGCTCGCCTCCCTCGGTTGCGGCAATCCGACGGCTCTCGCCGAATTGCATGCGGGCGAGGTCGTTCTCGATCTTGGCTCGGGCGGCGGTATCGATGTGCTTCTGTCGGCCAAGCGCGTGGGCCCGACAGGTAAGGCCTATGGCCTCGACATGACCGATGAGATGCTCGCTCTCGCCAACGAAAACAAGGCCAGGTCGGGCCTCGATAATGTCGAGTTTCTCAAGGGCGAGATCGAACAGATTCCGCTCCCGGACAACTCGGTGGACGTCATCATTTCGAACTGTGTTATCAACCTCTCCGCGGACAAAGATAAAGTGCTGCTCGAAGCCTTCCGTGTGCTTAAGCCCGGTGGCCGCTTTGCGGTCTCCGACGTCGTAACACGCGGTGATATCCCCGCTGGTGTTCGGCGCAGCGTGGAACTCTGGGTCGGCTGCATTGCTGGCGCGCTCGATGAGAACGACTACCTCGCCAAGCTCAGGGCCGCCGGATTTGCGAACCCAAGTATCGAACCTACGCGCGTCTACAAGGTCGAAGACGCTCGGTCGTTTCTAACCGAACAGGGCATTGACGTAGAGGAGATGGCTACCGCCGTCGATGAGAAGTTCTACAGCGGCTTCATCCGCGCCCGCAAGCCCGCGTGAGTCCGATGACGCGCATTCTCATCCTATGCACCGGCAATTCCGCGCGCAGCCAGATGGCAGAGGGGCTCCTTCGTGATTTGGCCGGCGGACGGGTGGAAGTTTTCAGCGCGGGGACTAAGCCGACCGGCGTGCGGCCCGAGGCCATCGAAGCCATGAGCGAGTTGGGGATTGACATCTCGTCGCATCGTTCCAAACATGTGGACGAATTCGCCGGCCAACCCTTCGACACCGTCATCACCGTCTGCGACAACGCACGCGAGGCCTGCCCCGTGTTTCCGGCAAGTGTTGAGATGCTGCACTGGAGCTTCGAAGACCCCGCCGCGGTGGAAGGCTCATACGAAGTCCGGCTTGCCGCCTTCCGCCGCATCCGCGATCAGATCCGCGATCGGCTTCTCACGCTCGATACAATACGGGCCTGATGCTGCGTAGAACCTTCCTGCAGACCGCTTCGCTTGCGGCGGCGCAGGCAAAACGACCGCCGAATATTGTCTTTTTTCTCTCCGACGACATGGGCTACGCCGACCTCGGCTGCTTCGGCGCGCGCGAGATCAAGACGCCGCATATCGACCGCCTTGCCCGCGAGGGGGTGAAACTCACCAACGCCTATTCGAACGGCCCGGTCTGCACGCCCACACGGACGGCGTTTCTCACCGGCCGCTACCAGCAGCGCTTCGGTCCCGAGCTTGAATGGGCATTCGGACCGAACAACAACAAGACCGCCGGTCTTAAGCCCGCCGATGGCGTGTTGCCTCGCGCCTTGAAGCCGCTCGGCTACCGCAGCGGGTGCTTCGGCAAGTGGCATCTCGGGTGGAGCCCGCAATTCCGCCCGCCCGCGCACGGCTTCGATGAATCGTTCGGGATCTTGCTCGGCAACGCCGACATGTACTCGCACAAATACCACGACGGCTCCGACGACCTCTGGGAGAATGGTGAGCCCATCAAGCGCGACGGCTACCTCACCGAAATGATTGCGGACAAGGCTGTCTCATTCGTCGAGCGCAACGCCGCCAATCCCTTTTTTATGTACGTCCCATTCAACGCCGTGCACTGGCCCTTTCAGCCGCCCGGCCGCCCTACTGATATTCGCAACTCGCAAAACTGGCGCGACGGCGAACGCGCCGACTACGTTCGCATGGTCGAAAGTATGGATGCCGCCGTCGGCCGTGTGATCGACGCCATCCAGCGCAAAGGCCTCGACAACGATACCCTCGTCATTTTCACCAACGACAACGGCGGCGAGCGGCTCTCGGACTCCGGCCCCTACTTTCATACCAAGTCCACCCTCTTTGAAGGCGGCATCCGCGTACCCGCCATTGCCCGATGGCCCGGTACCATCCCCGCCGGCCGCACCACAGCCCAAACCGCTATCACGATGGACTTCACGCAAACCATTGTCACCGCCGCTGGTGCTACACCTCCCGCGGGCATCAAACTCGACGGCGAAGACCTGCTCCCCGTCCTCACCGGCAAACGCGCGCCCTTCGAACGATCCCTCTTCTGGCGTGTCCGCCAACCCGGCCGCAGCCAGCTCGCCGCGCGCAAAGGCCGCTGGAAATACATCGACGACAACACCGTCAACCGCGGCTTCCCAGAACTCCTGTTCGATCTCGCCGCTGATCCAGGCGAACGCAAAAACCTCTTCTATCGCCATCAGGACATCGCCCGTTCCCTCCGTGCTGAAGCGCTGCAATGGGAAGCGGCGGTATCCTGACGCACATGCGTCTGCTGCTTTTCGTCCTTCTAAGCCTGCCGGTTCTTGCCCAGTCGCCGGTTGCGGAGTTGAATGCCCTCTACAAAGAGTTTTTCGAATACAGCCTTCGCGAATCTCCTGAATCCGCCACTCTAGCCGGACGCAGCGAATACAACGATCGTTGGACTGCGAACGAACCCGCCGCCGTCGAACGCCGGCGTGCCGCTTACCTCGGCTTTCTCGAACGTGCCCGCCGGCACTCCACGCCCTCTCTCCCCGCCGCAGATCGCCTGAACCATCGAATCTTCATCAGTACCATCGAGCGCCGGCTGGAAAGCCTGGACCTCGAATCCTACTTTGCCACCGCCAGTCACTATGGCGGCTACGTACGCACGTTGTCCGCTGTTGTCGATGCCGCGCCTGTCCGCACAGTGAAAGATTTTGAAGACCAGATCGCCAGGCTCGAAGCCACCCCCGCGCTCGCCGAGGGCCTCATCGCCGCCGCCACTGAGGGACTCAAGCGAAAGCTCCAGGTCCCTCGCGCTTCGGCAGAATCCGCCGCTCGAATTTACGCTTCGCAAGCCA
>DASRHX010000713.1:0-2061 GCA_035650295.1 Bryobacteraceae bacterium
GTGGAAGAGAATACGCTCGTCGCTTTCACCTCCGACAATGGTCCATGGCTCGTCTACGGTAACCACGCCGGCACAGCCGGACATCTGCGCGAAGGCAAAGGCACCGTCTTCGAAGGCGGCATGCGCGTGCCCTGCATCATGCGCTGGCCGGGAAAAATCCCAGCCGGCGACGTCTGCAATGAATTGGCTGTCACTTTCGATTTCTTTCCCACCTTCGCCAAACTTGCGGGAGTCGCGCTCCCGAACGATCGCATCATCGATGGCAAAGACATCTGGCCGCTTCTCATCGGCGGCAAGACGCCGCACGACGTCTTCTACTATTACTGGGGGCAGCACCTGCAAGCCGTCCGCTGGACCAAATGGAAACTCCACTTCCCGCACCCGTACCCGCATCCGGAGCCCGTCGGTAAAGACGGCAAGCCCGGCACCGTCCGCACTAAACAACTGAGTGCGGCGCTATTCGATCTCGAGACCGATCCAGGCGAAATGAACGACCTCCATGCGCAACAATCCGTCGTCGTGAACATCATCGAAAAGCTCGCGGACAAAGCCCGCGAAGACCTTGGCGATTCCGCCACCAAACGCATTGGCAAAAACGTCCGCCCCGCCGCCGAAGTCACTCCTGCCCCGTTGTCCCTCGAACCGTCCCTTCTGCCCGCTCCCGGGCCCGCTCGAAGACCTTTCCGCTGATACTCAACCGATAGCCTCGTTGAAGCTCCGCTTGAGCCCCGTCGCCTCGTAAATAAATTAGACGGTAGGGTTTTACCTACCCGCCGCGCGTCCTTCCTTGGCCTACCTTTCGCTAAGTCGTCCTGCGTGAAATCGCGTCTCAATTCGGAAACCCTGGGTCCGCCGGTGTCGTTGACGATTCTGGTCGTGGACGATAGCCAGGACGATCTGCTGCTGCTAAAGCTCATGTTGCAGCGCTCGCGCATCCTCAATCCGCTTCAATCGGTTAACAGTGTTGCCGATGCCATCTGCTACTTGAAAGGAGAAGGGCCGTTCGCCGATCGCCTTGCCCACCCTTTCCCCGGTCTCATCTTCATCGACCTGCATCTCAGCGATGGCTCGGGGTTTGAACTCCTTCGCTGGATCCAGCGGAACCAGCTCCATGCTCCGGCCGGTGTCGTCGTTCTCTCCGGGTCCGATGTCAACGCGATAAAGCATGCCTATGAACTCGGCGCTCAATCCTTCCTCGTGAAACCCCTCAAGTTTGAGGACGTCAGGAACATGGCCACTCTCTTGCGCGGCCTCAACCTCCTCGCCACCCCGGCCGGTTACCTCCTCGAACTCGCGTGATGAGTCACTCCATCCTCATTGTCGACGATTCCGCTTTCGCCCGGCGAACGATGCGGCAAATGCTGGAAGCCGGAGGCTACGATGTCGACGAAGCCGCTACCGGCCCTGAAGCGCTCGAGCGTTACGCGCTTCACAAACCTCTTGCCGTTCTCCTCGACCTCGTCATGGAAGGAATGACTGGCCTCGAGCTTCTCGCTCAGCTCCGCAGCATCGATCCGAACGTCATGGTCGTGGTCGCCACCGCTGATATCCAAACCACCACGCGCGACGAAGCCTTCCGTCTTGGCGCGGGCGCTCTTGTGAACAAGCCCTTTACTCCCGACGAGCTTTTGGCCGCCGTCCGCCACGTGACCGGGCACGGCGGCCCGTAACCACCGTTCCCAGGTCTCCTGCGGTCCTTTCCTCCCTCAAACCCCTGACTTCTCGACTCTTTTCGGGCTTCCTTGCCCATTTCGCAAGCAGCCCGAACAAGCGAAATTCATCCCATGAAACAGAAAACACCTTTGCAAACGTCCCCTCCGGAGCCGCAAAGAATTCCGATCGACTGGACGGATTCGGACTGGTTCCGCGTTTGGCTGCGCCTGGCGCGTCACGAAGGTCATGACAACCCTGCTGCCGACCACAAGCAACCACCGCCGTGGGTTGCCCATGCGGCCGCTTAGTTCTTTGAATTTAGCCAGGCATCAACATTGGTCACGTTGATTGAAAGTTGGGGGGAACCGCCTCGCGCGATCATAAGCGCGAGGTGAGTTCTCTGATCCT
>DASRHX010000714.1:0-4068 GCA_035650295.1 Bryobacteraceae bacterium
TATCTGTCGAAGGAAATGGCGATCAGCGTCGAGCACTGCCGTTACGCCGCGGATTACAACTGGAAAAACCGCATTTGGGATCGCAATGCCGATGTCAACGTAGAAGGCGTCCGCACGCTGATCAAAGTCGTCGCCGAGCAAGGGATTCTCAAAGAGCCCCTGCCCGAGCCTTCGAAGTACATCGATCAAAGCTATCTCAACCAGGCCCTGGCGGAAATCGGAAGAAAATAAGACTCACCTTGACACCTCCGAGAGATGCGCTTACGAAGAATAAACCACAAAGAGAGCACAAGGGCGCAAAGTAAAGGATTTCCGATTCGGGGGTCCATAGAAAAAGATTCGGAAGCGGATATTTAACCGCAGAGAACACAAAGAAACCGTAGGGCGACCGACCGATGGCCTGTGAATTCGAGCACGTCGCGAGTCAAACCCGCACGCGCGTCGCGAAGTTGTAGCGGCATCCAGGATTCTTTCCGAAAGATAATATATGACAGGAACCTTCGTGACCTTCGTGTGCTTCGTGGTGAAATATAGACGACCACAAATAAAAAGGAGAACGAAATGCTAGTTCAAGGCTTCGATCATTTCGTGGTACCGGTCAACGACATCGTTGTCGCTGAAGATTTTTATTCGCAGGTTTTTGGCGGCAAAGTCGTCAAGCGCCATGGTCTTACCGTCCGCTCGCGGACCCTGGGACCGCATACGTTCATCACCGTCGCGGGAAAACGCATCGGCGTGTATTTGCAAAAAGAGGAGCGCGGCACGCCGATCACATCGAAAGGCGCACCGACTTACTCGTTTACCACCACGGCGCAAGGCTTGCGGGACGTCATTCGCGCGCTGGAGGAGTGGAAAATCAAGTATGAAGGACCGGTCAAGAATACCCATTCATTTGCCGCCTCGACTATTTTCTTCGCCGATCCGGCGGGCAACAATTTCGCGGTCTACGTGCCCACCGTCGAGAAAAACAATAAAACTGCGGAACGCTTGACCGGTGTCGGCTATTTGGAATTGGAGGCGCCCGACCTTGACGCGTCAATAAGATTCTACGAACAGGTGTTGGGTTTTAACGTTCTCGAACGCGGTCGCGATGCGCAATCCAACAAAACGCAGGCGACCATGCGGATGGCGAGCGGCCAGTATTTGATCTTGACGGAAACGCCATTCGGCCCCAAGGGCTATCCGATGAGCCGGCTGATTCCCGGACCGCATTTGGGTTTCTACGTCGCTCCCGCGCAGTGGAAGGATGCGCTTGCCCAGCTCGACCGGCTAGGCATTCCCAACGGAGACCGTGGAGAAGAAGCTAAAGGCCGGACTCCCGGCGGGAACCAAGGAACCTACATGGACGATCCGGCGGGTTATGTAATCCAATACATTACCGAAGGTATGCAGTAGCGGCTATAGCCGGCTTGCGCGCTCACGTGGCGCGAGATGCAGAGTCTTCGATTTGTTCCGACCTTTGACTGCTCAGGTGCCAATCACCAAACCCGTCCGCTAGATTGATAGATTTGTTAATGCCAGACCCGACGTCCTTTCCCTTTCCTAATCTTACTTGGCGCGATCCCTTAATTTCTCAGGGATGGATTGAGTCACCCATATACGTTAAGAATATTGTCGAGAAGTTAAATTTCAGACCGCTGTGTTTTTGACGGGAAGAGGAATCACGTTGATGCTTCTCCGCGCGGTGATATGGCCTTTCCTGCAAGCCGGGTGAAGTTGTAAAGTAAGATTAGAGCTTTCTTGATTGGAGACTAGCGGAGGCTTATTTCTGGAGTTTATCTAATGGCGGTCTTGAGTCATGCTTCGGCCATGGAGCGCGATCTCCGGCTTGATTTCTTCCGCGGTGTTGCCCTCTTCTGCATCTTCCTCGATCATCTCCCGAACAACATTCTGGCGGAGTTTACGTTTCAATCGGTGATGTTGGCCGATGCTGCCGAGGTCTTCATCCTGATCTCCGGCTATACCGCCGGCATGGTGTACGGTCGCGCCATGGAGCGTCAGGGGTTCGTTGCTGCCGGCATTCGCGTGTACCACCGATTGTGGCAGCTCTACGTCGCCCACATATTTCTGTTCATGATATTCCTGGGGATGGTGGCGTACACCCAGGGTGCCCTCAACAAATCGCTCTACGCCGAGGAGTTTGGCGCCACCAATTTTCTCAGCGAGCCCGGCCTGGCGGTGGTCCAGGCGTTGATGCTGCAGTTCCAGCCAGCTTTCATGGACATCCTGCCTCTCTACATCGTGCTGCTCGCGATTCTCCCCCTCGTGCTGGCCGGGTTCCGATCCTGGCCGGGAGTGGTATCTTTGGTCTCGTTCGCGCTCTGGCTGGCGGTCCAGTTCGACAATCGCGTGGCGCTGGCGGCCTATCCCGGCCCGGACCGAGTGTGGTATTTAAATCCGTTCGCCTGGCAGGCGCTCTTCCTGCTCGGCGCATGGTTTGGCTGGCGCAACATCCACGGTGGAGTTTCCTGGCTTGGCCACCGCTGGCTGTTCTGGTTGGCAGCGGCGCTCTCACTCGCGGGGTTCCTGCTCCGGGTCAACTGGACACTGCACGGCTTCTATGATCCGATTCCGGTCTTGGTCAGCGCCAAGCTGTTGTGGCCGTTCTTGAGTAAAACGGACCTGGGATTTCTTCGTTTAGTGAACGTGCTCGCGGTCGCGCTGCTCGTCACAAGCTTGATCCGCATCCAGGCGCGCTTTTTAGCTAGCCCCGCCGCATGGCCCTTTCTCGTCTGCGGGCGCAACTCCCTCTATATCTTCTGCCTCGGCATCCTGCTCTCAGTCCTGGGGCACTTGGTGCTCAACGAATTTTTCGGCGGCGTGGCCATGCAGTTAGCCGTATCGGTGGCCGGCGTCGTCATCATGATCGCCGTCGCCGCGCTGCTGGAGTGGTTCGTTGCCGCACAGGGCACGCCCGGTGGCGGCGCCGTTGGAGCGCCGACGGCAACCAAAGGAGTCCGAGGATGATCGCTGCTTTTCTTCGTCATTTACTGTTTTTGATCGCGGCTACGGTCGTTGGGCTTTTGATCACCGTCCTAGGCGCCTCCGCGGATGAGCGGGAGTGCCCTGTGCCCGAGCGATTTTACGAATTCGAGCCGCTTGTGACCAAGACAGTCAAAGCGTTTGCCGGCCGCCGGGAGGTCGTCATTGCCGTGCTCGGCGGAGCTTCGACCATGGGAGTCGCGGCGGGCGGGCTCGAATTCGCGTGGCCCGCGCGTCTCGCCTCGGCGCTGGCCGAGAGATTTCCCTCTAAGCGCATTAAGGTGATCAACCTCGCCGTAGGACGGCAGACGGCGAAGCGGGCTGTTGAGCGCCTGGAACACGATGTCCTCCCGTTGAAGCCGACGCTTGTGATCTGGGAGACCGGCACGATGGAGGCTGTTCGCGGCACCGACGTCGACGAGTTCCGGCAAACCATGCAAACCGGAATCGACAAGCTTCGCGCCGCCGGGGCCGACGTGCTGTTAATGAACATGCAGTTTTCGCGCGCCAGCGACGCGGTGATCCATTTCGAGCCCTATCTCGCCGCGATGCGACAGCTGGCGGATATCAACGACGTGCCGCTGTTCCGCCGCCATGCCATCATGCGCCATTGGGCCGAGAGCGGCGCGCTGGATCTGCGGGCCGGAGAGGGTGAGAAGGGCCGCGAGCTTGCTGCGAGCCTGTATGATTGCATCGGCCGAGCGATGGCCGACTTGGCGACGCGGGGCATCCCCGCCGCGAAGCGCGCGAACCCCGCCGGCGGCGACCGATGAGTATGCTTCGATGGGCAGCGTTCTCCTGCTTCACGCTCCTGCTTCTCGCGGTGTCCGCCGAAGCCGCGCCCAGGGATTTGGACTGCAGCGCGCCTCCGGCGCTGACGCGCTTCAAGGTGAAGCTACCCGCCACGGCCCGCGCGCTAAGCTCGCGCAATCCCCTGGTCATAGTTGCGATCGGTTCTTCCTCGACGGTGGGGGTCGGCGCCTCTGATCCGGCGCACACCTATCCCGCCGTGCTCGCCCAAGAACTGCATGATCGTTGGCCGCAGCTCGCGGTAAACGTGATCAACAAGGGCGTCGGCGGCGAGTT
>DASRHX010000715.1:0-4080 GCA_035650295.1 Bryobacteraceae bacterium
GCTGGCTTCCAAAGGTATCGGCACCGGGATTCACTATCCCGCGCCGCTCCATCTCATGCCTGCCTTCGTGGACGCTGGTCTGAGGAAAGGCAGCCTCCCCCACGCGGAACGCGCCGTCAAGGAAATTCTCTCGCTGCCGATCTACCCTTACTTCGCCGATTCAGCGGTGGAAGAAGTCATCGAACGGGTGCGGGAGTTCTATAAACGCTAACGCACCCGCACCAACGCTTCTGTCCATTGGCGCAGCGTCTTGCCGCCACAAGAAACATCCGCTGTTACGACGTGCAGGCCAGGCGCGCCCGTGCGCATGCGCGCTTTCACCGAGCCTTCTTTCCGCCCGTCGATCGCGACCGATTCCTGCGCGTCGAGGAGCGTCCAACCAGCCGGCACATTCCACTTCACACGATGAGTCGCGCGTTCAGCGCCATGATTCAGAATGCGTAACTGCAATTCTACTGTCGCACCCGCGCCTGCTTCGGAACCGTAAGGATGAATGCGCGCCCACGATTCGTCCACCATATAGTTGATGTCCGGCCATGGCGACAGTCCCTTGAGAGTCGCCGAACGTTTCGCCAGTTCCTGCCGCATGCGCGCAATTTGCGCTTCGGTATACCGGAACATCGGATTCACGTGCTGGTTGAGCACCCACGCCCCCTTGGGCAAACTGGCGATCTTTCGCAGACAGGACTCATAACCTTCGCCTTCACGCAAGATGTCGCGATTCTGCATGCAGTAGTCGTCCATGCCCGACGGCGTGAAGGAATCGCCTGCGAACAGATAGGTGTTGCCACCGTCCTGCTTCGCCACCAAACCGCCGTGATACATCGTCTGGCCGGGGAAGTACCAAAACGCGAACTGCCACTCGTGCCAGCGCAGCGTCTCGCCGTTACGCTTGGCATTTTGGATGGGAACGGGCCGCGTCGTGAGGCATGGCAAACGAAACGCGCCTGGTTTTTCCATCACCTCCGCCATGCGATCCGTGAAATAGACAGGCGAGCCGAACTCCGCCATGACATCGTTGATGTAGTCGGTGTGGTCGTCGTGATAGTGCGTGATCCAGATGCCGTCAATGCTTTTGATCTTTCCCTCCGCACGCAGTGTTTTCAGCGCTTCCAGCAGTTTTCCGTATCCAGCGTCGACCAGAAACGCAGCGCCCGTGCGCGAAATAATCAGGCGGGAATTGCCGATGGCGACGATCGAACCAGGCAATGCGGCCTGCTCCGCCATGGGCATGATCTCCATCGGCCGCTCTACCGCGCGCGACCGGATTCGATGATTGTCATCGCCCCAATACCAACGTAGCGCGTCGACTTCGTAGTGACTGGCAAGGAATGCTTGCAACCGCGAAATGAGCTTGTTGATCGATGCGCCCGGGTCGGCGATGGCCGGTCCTCGCGCGGGTAGGATCACCTCGGGACGCTCGGCCTGGATCTTACGCAGGCTCCGAATCAGTTCCTCGGCACGGGCGGCGTAGCCGTGATAGCCGCGCGCCTTGGCCTCAGGCACGGCATCCTGCAGACTATACAGGTCGAAGAGTTGGCCGTCGCCGTAGATCAAATCGCCCGTGCAGGCGATCCGCTTCCCGCCCGCCTCGATCAGGTACGACACTCCCCCCCGCGTATACCCTGGCGTGCCGATGACGCGGATGCGGAAGTTCCCCTCATCCAAGCGATCGCCATCCGACACGGCGCGAGCCACCGTGACCGGCGCTATTGGAACCTTTGTGCTTGCCTGCGCGTAGTCGTGGAATCGGCCCGTCTCAAGAGCCGTCCAGAAGCGCGATGGATTCTCGAATAGCTCGCGCTCAGACGCAGGAACGACGAAGGCGATTCGCTCTGGCCCGCCCCCGGCATAAATGTCGCGCCGGGCATGAGTGAGCAAAACGCGATTCACGCGCGCCGCACCAGACGGGATGCCGTAAATCGCGGTACTCGCGCCGATCGTCACGGTATTAGTCGCGCCTTGGCGGAACACGATGCCGTTGGGCAACGCGGCGGCGCCCATCAACACGGGCACGATCAACATCACTGGAAGAGGCTTCCACATGGCGTTATCTTATCCCCGCTGGTCTTTGATACATTGAACGGCATGAATCGCCGTCAGTTCACGCAATCCGCCGCGGCCGCGGTTTCCGCACTGAGCGTTGGTGCGCAGGCGCCCGCGTCGAACATGTGGGGTGGGCCCATCGTTGATTGCCATCACCACCTGAGGCGAAGCGCGGAGGCTAGCCTGGCTCACCTCGATGGCTGCGGCGTATCGAACGCGGTTTTCCTCGCCAGGGAAAGCGCCGCGGAGGAGATTCAGAAGATGCAAACCGCGCACCGGGGAAGATTTCTGGGTTGGTTCGCCAGCGCCGATATCACGAAGCCGGAAGCCGAGCAACTTCTTACCAACGCCGTCAAGAAGGGCGCCATCGGTTTTGGGGAAATCAAGTTCCATGTCGAGGCCGCCGGCCCGGAGCTGCGCCGCATGTATGCGCTCGCCGCCGAGTTAGGTGTGCCCATTCTGGTTCACTTCCAGGAGGTGCCACATACGCCCACCGAGGGTGTCTTCAGCACCGGCTTCAAGAACTTCGCAGCGATGCTAAAGGCCTATCCGAAAACGAAATTTATCGGACACGCCGACGCGTTCTGGGCCAATATTAGCGCCGGCTACGCCAACGAATCCGCCTACCCGAGCGGCAAGATCAAGCCGGGAGGCATTACCGACAAGCTACTCTCCGACTACGACAACCTCTACGGCGACCTTTCGGCGAACTCTGGTAACAACGCCCTCTCGCGCGATCCCGAGTTCACCGTTGGCTTCCTGAAGCGCCATCGGGCAAAGCTCATCTTCGGCAGCGATTGCTCATGCAGCGATGGCAACGGCGCCTCGCAGCGGCCGAATCCCGCCACCAACCGGCTTGAAGGCAAGTGCGTCGCGCGCGAAACTCTCGCAGTGCTTAAGAAAGCTGCATCGCCTGACGCGTTTCGCGCGATGACCTGGGAGAACGCGCACCGGGTATACAAAATCAAGATGTAGCGGAGACCAACTACGCCTTCCGCCAATCCTTCGCAATCTGCTCGCCCACGCGAAAGCCCAGGGCCATGATCGTCAACGATGGATTGAATCCGCCGTTGGTCACGTGCAGGCTTCCATCGGCGACGTAGACGTTGTCGACGCTGTGCAGCCGCCCGTAGGCATCGGTGGCCGAGGTCTTCGCATCCTTACCCATCCGGCACGTTCCCGCCTGATGTTGTCCTCCAGTGCCGTTCAGTCCGGCCACCTGCAGCCAAGTTTCGGTCGCACCCGCGGCCTTCAACCACTCGGCCGCGCGCTCGGCGATGAACTTGCCGGTCAGTGCGTCCTGCCCATGCCGCCGTGTCGTGATGGCCGCTACGGGAATGCCCCAATGGTCCTTCGCAGTTGCGTGCACTTCCACACGGTTTTCCCACAGAGGCATCTCCTGCGCGGGACCTTTGACGCCCACTGTGCGCTTATAGTAAGTCCGCACGTACTTCTTGAATTCAGGCCCATATCGCGGAACACGGGGCGGCCGCACGTTTCGCGCAAACAGGTACGGCAACCGGATGAATTCGTTGGCGAGCATGGCGCCGCCCACGACACCTTCGCTTCCGTGATTGAAATCGCACATGGCCACGCGTGCCGCGGGACCGGTGCCATCGAAGACTTCTTCCTCGAAAAGACCATACGCTCCGGAATAGGCGTGACCCTGCAGATTCCTGCCCACCCAGTCGTTGTGGTTGCCGAGCCCGTTCGGATGCAGCTTCGACTTCGAGTTCAACAGCAGCCGTGGCGTCTCGGTTGCCGAGCAAGCGACGACGACCACGCGCGCCGGCTGCTCCTGCAATTCGCCCTTGTGGAAATATGCGACGCCTGTTGCTTTGCCGCTGGCGCCGGTTAGGATCTCTTTGGCAACGGCCTCGGTCACCAGGGAGCAATTGCCTGTCTGAATGGCGCGCGGAATCACCGTATTTTGCGTACCGTTCTTCGCGTTCACTTCGCAGCCGAAGCCTACGCAATGCGGGCAGGCGATGCACCCTGGACGGCCGTCGCGGGCCACGGAATTGATGGCCATTG
>DASRHX010000716.1:0-4191 GCA_035650295.1 Bryobacteraceae bacterium
TTACTCCGCCAGCCGTCGCTACGCCGCGTAATTAACGCAACCGGGGTTGTACTGCACACCAACCTCGGCCGTGCGCCGCTTCCGGCCTCCGGTGCGGAAGCCGCGTATTCGAACCTGGAGTACGATCTTGCCGCCGGCAAGCGCGGCAACCGTGATGTCCACGTGAGCGCGTTATTGGAACGCCTGCTCGGCTGTCCAGCCATCGTCGTCAATAACAACGCCGCGGCGGTATACCTGGCACTCGCCGCCCTCGCCGGAGAAGGCGACATAGTCGCCTCGCGGGGCCAGCTCATCGAAATTGGCGACGGTTTTCGCATTCCCGACATCATGGCCTGCTCTGGGGCCAAACTCGTCGAAGTGGGAACAACCAATCGCACCCGCATCGACGACTACGCCGCCGCCATCACCGAACGCACGCGTCTGCTCATGATCGTGCACCGCAGCAACTTCCGCATGAGCGGCTTCGTGGGTAGTCCGGAGCGCCAGGAAATCGTGGCCCTCGGTCGCGAACGTGGTGTCCCGGTTTACGAGGACCTCGGTAGCGGCTGCCTGATCGACTTGCGCGGGCAGGGCATCGACGAACCGCGGGTTCAGGAAGTACTGGCCGCGGGGGTCGACGTCGTCAGTTTCTCCGGTGACAAGCTGCTAGGCGGGCCGCAGGGGGGCCTTTTAGCTGGCCGCCAGGAACTGATTGCTCGCCTCCGCCGCCATCCGATGTATCGCGCTTTGCGCGTGGACAAGCTTGTGGTCGCCGCAATGGAGCGCGCTCTCCGCGCGACGCTCTTCGAACAGTGGGACAGCCTGCCCGCCCTGCGCATGATTCGCGCCACGGCCGAAGAACTCCGTACGCGCGCCGAACGCATTGCTTCTCAGCTCGCCGCGGAAGTTCTCCCCGGCCAAAGCGTCATTGGCGGCGGTTCCACGCCGGAGCAGGTCCTGCCCACCTGGCTTGTTGCGCTCAACGGAAACGCCGTGACGCAAGAAGAGCGGCTGCGCCGGGGCGAGCCGCCCGTCATTGCCAGAATCGAAAAGGATCGCCTGGTGCTGGACCTGCGCACCGTTGATCCATGTGAAGAAGCCGAGTTAGTTCGCGCGCTCCAGGTAGCTGCCGTCGGCGGTTGAAACCCGGATCACCTCGCCCTCGCTGATGAACGGGGGCACCTGCACCACAAGCCCGGTTTCCATCGTTGCGGGCTTGGTCACGTTCGACACCGTCGCGCCTTTCAAGCTAGGCTCTGTCACGACAATTTTCATGTCGATGGATGGAGGCAGCTCAACCGAAATGGGCGTGCCCTCGTAGAAAACGACAATCACCTTCAATTGCGGAATGAGGTAGTCGGTCGCATCACCCAACAAATCCTTGTTTAGGTGCATCTGCTCGTACGATTCGGTGTTCATGAAGTGGTACGCTTCGCCGTCGTCGTACAGGAACTCCATGGCGTGCTCATCCAGCGAAACCTTCTCAACCTTGTCTTCCGACGAAAAGCGGTGCTCGTAAATCGAGCCGTTGGACAGGCGGCGCAGTTTGGCTTGGACGAAGCCGCGGAGGTTGCCAGGGGTGCGATGCTCCTTCTTGAATACGGAGTACAGGTCTCCGTTCCATTTAATGACCATGCCCGGGCGTAGCTGGGTTGCGGCGATCATGCGGGGTGAATGCTCCTTGGGAAATCTACAAAAGGGGAAAGTACTAGTTTAGCAGGCATGGTCCTTGGCAGCAGCACTGGAGTGGCCTATAATTGCCGAACGCTGCCTTTAGGCGCGAATTTCAATTGCAGAGGTAAAGATCAAAAATAATGAAGTCAATAGCGTGTTTGGGGATTCTTACCTTCGCGGCAGTTTCTCCGCTACTGGCGCTCACGGGCATTCCAACTCCGGTACCGGAACCGGCAACCATCGCTTTGGTGGGAGGTGGACTCGCCGCTGCTATTCTCTATTCGCGCAAACGCCGCGGCCAGAAATAGCGGGATACAGGGCTTATCGCGATGTCCGCGGCCGAACAGGGGCCCTGGTGGTACTGGGCGCCTTTCCTCGGCGCATTTGCCGTAATCGGATTTTGGGAGACGTTCGTGCCGGCGCGTGCTTCGCCGGTGAGCACTCCGAGGCGATGGGCCGCTAACGCGATCCTCCTGGCCGTAGCCAACGCCTTGCAGGTGGTACTGTTGCGCACGGGTTCGGGCGCGGTCGCAGTCGCCGGCGAGGGACTCGGCATCGCGCTGCTGCCTCGCACGCAGTTACCAGTGGCCGCACAGTGGGCCATCGCAATCCTCATTCTCGATCTTGTACGCTACCTGCAGCACTTGCTCGTCCACAAAGTCGGATTTCTCTGGCGTATTCACCAGGTGCACCACTCCGATCCGCACTACGATGTCAGCACCGGCGTGCGGTTTCACCCGTTCGAAGGCCTCTTCCTGAACGGCTCCTACCTCCTGGTGATCGCCGTCCTGGCGCCGCCGGTATTTGCCGTTCTTTCCGTGGAAGCCGCCGCCGGTTTCCAATCCATGTTCGCCCATGCCAATGCCGATCTGCCCGCAAGGCTCAACCGCTTGCTGCGGCGGTTTTGGATTACGCCCAACCTCCACCGGATCCACCACTCGATAGATCCCTCGGAACAAAACACTAATTTCGGAATGCTATTTCCTGTTTGGGATCTGATCTTCGGCACCTTTCGCGCCGATTCCCGCCTGCCGGCGGCCGCCATGGAGATTGGTATCCAGGGTTTCGCAGTCGAACGTGCTTCCAATGTCTTCACCTTGCTGGCAATGCCATTTCGCCGCCGTGCGTAAGTACACCGCCCGCCAACCGGGCTTGAGTTACATACTCCGCGGCCCCAGCTGCATCACATCCTCAACTGCAACTGGCTCTTTCACCACGTAAGGCTCGCCGTACTTCACACCGATGAGGTTGCCGTAAAAACGAGCCACCGTCTCCAAGCGCTCACGAATTTCTCTCTCCCCGGGAAACAAATCCGACGCGGCCTCCTGCGTCCCGTATTGCGACTGGTAGGCGAGCAACGCCGCCATCCGCCGGTCGAACTGCGCAGTGATATCGACCACCAACGACGGCGGTACGTTCGCGTATTGCGATGCGTATAGGATTTTGCGCGGCCTGTGTGGCTCCGTGTATTCGTCCAGCTTCCGTAACCCTGCCAGAAAAATCGCCTCGTAGCCGAGTTCGCTGGCCTTGGTGTGGTCCGGATGCCGCGCCTCCCAGTAAGGCAGAATGACAAGCCGCGGTTTCAGCCGCCGCAACTCTGTCGCAAGCGTCATCCGCGCCGAGATTGTGTTCTCCAGCCGCGCATCCGGAAGCCTCAGATTGCCGCGCCATTTGATCAGCATGTGCTTTCCGGCCGCTTCCGATTCCTCAAGCCGCAATTCCGGCGTTCCGCGCGTACCCATGTCGCCGGCGGTGAGGTCGAGTACACCAGTCCGGTAGCCTTGCTCGGCCAAGCGAATTAGAGTCCCCCCGCAGGTCTGCTCCACGTCGTCGGGATGGGCGGCGATTGCGAGCGCATCGATCTGTGGCGGATCTTCAAGATCGAAAAACGGATTGCGAATGGTCATGCGGTTACCAATTCAGTTCGCGCCGCGTCGAGTAGGGCCGCTTCTGCTCCATCACACCGACCAGCAGCGCGCCCAGCACAAATCCGCCCGCATGAGCCCACCAGGCGACCCCACCCTCCCGCACGCCGGCGCGTGAAAGATCGCCGACGCCGCTGAATAGTTGGAGCACAAACCAGTACATCAGAAGCCAGTATGCCGGCAGCTCGATCGTGGTGAAGAAGATGAACAGTGGCAGTAATGTGACGATGCGCGAATGCGGAAAGCGCCGCAGGTACGCGCCCATCACGCCCGCAATGGCGCCGCTAGCGCCGACCGTGGGGATACGCGAGTCGGCATTGAACGCATAATGCGTCAATCCCGCGGCGGCGCCGCAAGCCAGATAGAACAACAGATAACGCCAGCGGCCCAGTATGTCCTCGATATTGTCGCCGAAGATCCATAGGAACCACATGTTCCCGATCAGGTGCATCCAGCCGCCATGGAGAAACATCGATGTGATGAGCGAAGACCACTCGAATCGCGCCGGCACCATTCCATACACGTGGACAAATAAATCTCGCGAATAGGCGTCGAGGGAAACTTCAAACAGGAAGACGAAGACGTTGATTGCGATCAAACAGCCCGTGACGAC
>DASRHX010000717.1:0-5564 GCA_035650295.1 Bryobacteraceae bacterium
TCGCGATGTGCGTACAGATTGCTAACGTAAGGGCCAAAAACAGGAATTGACGCATGGATCTCTCTCCTGACCGAACCCGCCTCCAGACTGATATGTCAGATGGTTCCCCTATATCATATGAGGGCTGCTTAACGTGTCCAAGCATCCCGCAATCTTTAGCGATACAAAGCATCCACGCCGACTCGCATTTGGCATGTCAAAAATCCTGCGTGCGTCGGTATCGCGGCGATGCGTGAACGCGAAGCGCGCAGGAATGCCGGCGACCCCGGCCTTGTTCTCACACGCCGCTTGAGCAACGCCGAGTACAACTACACCATTCGCGACTTGACCGGCGTGGACATCCAACCCACGCGCGTGTAGCGTGCACTCGCAATTCCACCTGCGCATCGCGCCAGGTGCTGATCTTCAATTGGCTCTTCGATACCGCGGCCCGCCGGCCAGCCCTGCGCCAGCACGATCCCGAAGTCGCCGACGCCGCTATGGGCGCGCACATTCGCCACGGGCTCGACGGTGCGCAACCTCACCGCCAAGGGTCCGGCAAAGGCCATCAAGCGGGTGAAGTAGCCGCGGCGGCGTCGGAATCCGAGCGGAAGCTGAACGAGCATTTTTCATCCTGTGCGCCACCATCCTATAGTGGTGGTGGAGGCGCCCGGACGTGCTGCGCAACCTGTTTCTCTTCCTGTCGCGGCAAAAGTGGCTGCGGTCGCGGATGGAGCGGCCAGGGATGGCCGAGCGGATGGTGCGGCGGTTTGTCGCTGGCAAGACGCTTGACGATGCGTTGGGGGTGTGTCGCGAGCTAACCGGCAATGGAGTGTTGGTTACACTCGATCACCTAGGGGAAAATGTCACAAACACCCTGGAGGCGGAAACCAGCCTGGCCGATTATCAAGAAGCGCTGCTTCGCTTGAGGCAGGAGCGGATTCCAGGCACGATCTCGATCAAGCTGAGCCAGTTGGGGCTTGATTTGAACGCCGGGGACTGCCGCCAGCGCGTGTTTGTACTCTGCGACGAAGCGTCGCGCAGCGGGACGCACGTCGAGATAGACATGGAGTCTAGCGGCTATGTCGCTCGCACCTTGGAAATCGTCTCGGCGGCGCATGCTCGCACCGGGAATGTGCGGGCGGTAATTCAAGCCTACTTGCGGCGTAGCGAGGGCGACATCCGCCGGTTGAATCGGGAAAAGATTCCCGTGCGCTTGTGTAAGGGCGCTTACCTGGAGCCGGAAACTGAGGCGTATCCGGAGAAAGGCCAGGTCGATGAGAATTACGAGCGGCTGATGAGACTGCTGCTCCTTGAAGGCACCGCTCCCGCGCTGGCGACGCACGACGATGTGCTGATCGGCAAGGCGCTGGAAGCGATGAAGCGTCATGGAATTACTGCGGAAGGAATGGAGTTTCAGATGCTGTACGGCATCCGGCGGGACTTGCAGCAACGGATTTTGCAGTCGGGCTACCGGCTCCGGCTGTATGTGCCGTATGGGGCCGCCTGGTATCCGTATTTTATGAGGCGGCTGGCGGAACGGCCGGCCAACGTCTGGTTCCTGGCGCGGAACCTGACAAGAGCCTGACTCGTATGAAGGTCAATGGGTGGGGGAAGAGCAACCGGAAGCGGCAACTTTTCCCGCTGATGAGGAGTCAATACTGATGATGCGATATTGGGGTTTCCTGATCGCGAAGCTGGGCGGGATCAGCCTGGTCCTGGGCGGAGCCTTCCTAGGCTTGCAGGGGTGGTGGCCGTGGCCACTGCAAGGGCAAAAATACGCGTTGCACCCATTTGGCACCGATCTGGCTTACACGATGGCGATGATGGTGTTATGGCTGGTCGGGATCGGCCTGTTCTACTTTGCCGTTCTGGATCAGCGCTACCGCTGCCGGACATGCGGGCGCCGCCTGCACATGCCGGTTTCCTCGGGAGGCTGGAATAGCCTTCTATTGCGCGCGCCGCGAACGGATTACATTTGCCGGTACGGACACGGGACCTTGCGCGTGCCCGACGTCGACCTGACCGGCACGCCCCAACGGGACTGGCATTCCATCGACGACATGTGGAAGGAATTGAAGGAACTGGAGACGGCTGATAAATAGCCGGCCGGCCGGCGCATTGGGGCGGATGCCCATGGCACAATAGGAGGTATCTTGGAACCCAAGGTCCGCCGCAACAAGGCCGAACCGAAAGCCTTCTCAAAGAGCCTTCGACACTTTCTCAGTCGACCCACCGGGAAAATTATCCTGGGCGTCTGTGTCTTCGCGTTTTGTGCGGCGATCGTCGCCTTCAGCTATAACTACATGCACTATGCGCGTTTGATCGACGCGAAACTGCAGGACGGACCGTTTTCCAACACATCGAAGCTGTTTGCCGACTCCGAAGCGGTGAACGTGGGCGACGACTCGTCCCCTGAGGAGATCGCCGCGCGCATCCGCCGGGCCGGTTACGGGGAATCCCGAACGAACCGGATGGGGTGGTTCCGCGTGAAGCCGGACTCGATCGAGATCTATCCCGGCGGGGACTCCTATTTCCAGGAAGAAGCGGGGCTGATTCGGTTCCAGGAAGGCCGTGTGTCGCAGATCATCTCGCTGCGCGACAACACAGAGCGCCCGGCTTACCTGCTCGAGCCGGAGCTGATCACGAACCTGTTCGATAGCAAACGTGAGAAACGGCGCATCGTGCACTTTCAGGAGATTCCGCCGCTGATCGTGAATGCCGTGCTAAGCGCGGAGGATAAGCGCTTCTTCCAGCACGCCGGATTCGATCCACTGCGTATCTTGAAGTCGGCCTATGTGGACATCAAGAGCGGGCGGAACGCGATGGGCGCTTCGACCTTGTCGATGCAACTGGCGCGTAGCCTGTGGTTAACGACCGAGCGCACTTGGCGGCGGAAAATCCCCGAGATCTTCATCACGTTGCACTTGGAACGGAAGTTGACCAAGGAACAGATTTTCGAGCACTATGCCAACACGATTTACATCGGCCAGGTGAGCAGCTTCGCGGTCCATGGATTTGGTGAGGGGGCGCAGGCCTACTTCGGCAAGGATTTGCGACAACTGACATTACCCGAGGCGGCACTGCTGGCGGGGCTGCCGCAATCGCCGAGCCGTTACAACCCGTTCCGCAATCCGCAAACGGCGACGACGCGGCGCAATATCATACTGCGCATGATGCGCGACAACGGTTATATCAACGAGGAGCAGTTGCAGAGCGCACTAAAGGCGCCGCTGGGAGTGAACACCAACGGTCTGCGCTCGGACGACGCCCCGTACTTCGTCGACCTGATCAACGAAAAGCTCGTGGAGCAGTTCCAGGATCACGACTTCCAGGGCAATACCTATCGCGTCTACACGACACTGGACACGCGGCTCCAGCAGGCCGCCGTGCAGGCGATGTCGGAGGGCCTGGCCGAAGTGGACGCGCTGTTGCTCAAGCGCGGGCGGACGCCCGCCAAGGGCTGGCCTCAGGTGCAGGCCGCAATGGTGGTGCTGAACGCGCGAACGGGCGAGGTCAAAGCGTTGGTGGGCGGGCGCGATTATGGGCACAGCCAACTGAACCGCGCGCTGGCGAAAAGGCCGCCGGGTTCGTCGTTCAAGCCCTTTGTGTACGCGGCCGTGCTGCGCTCGACGCTGGAAGACAGCGCGCATCCGATTACGACGACAACTACCGTGGTGGATGAGCCGACCACATTCTGGTACGACGAAAAACCATACGAGCCCAATAACTTCAAGAGCGAGTTTCACGGCACAGTGACCCTGCGGCAGGCGATTACCAAGTCGATGAACATTCCCGCCATCAAGTTCGCCGAAATGGTGGGTTACGACCATGTCGTGAAGATGGCGCGCGACGCGGGGATGAACCGCGATATCAAGGCGACTCCGGCCGTCGCTCTGGGCGCTTACGAGGTGCAGCCGTTGGAAATCGCCGGAGCCTATACTGTGTTTTCGAACAATGGCATCTACGCGCCGCCGCGCTTCATCCGCGTCATTCGCAATCAGGACGGGCGCGAGATATTTACGTCGAAGCCGCGCGAACGGCAGGCGCTCGATCCACGCGTGTCCTACATGATGGTGAATCTGATGGAAGACGTGGTGCGTACGGGAACGGGCGCGGGCATTCGCTCGCGCGGGTTCGCACTTCCGGCGGCGGGCAAGACGGGCACGTCGCACGATGGCTGGTTTGCCGGGTTCACCTCGGAGTTGATTTGCGTCGTGTGGGTCGGTTATGACGACAACCGCGAGTTGGGCCTGGAGGGCTCGAAATCCGCGCTGCCCATTTGGACCTCGTTCATGAAAAAGGCGCACAAGTTCCGGCCTTACCGCAATGCGAGGCCGTTCGAAGCGCCGGATGGAATCGTGACGGTGGCCGTGGATCCGCCGACGGGTAAGCTGGCCGGAGCGGGTTGCTCGGCTCCTCCGAAACAGGAGGTTTTCCTTGCGGGGACACAGCCGCTTGAGTATTGCAACGGCTCCAGCGCGACGCAGGTGTCGGGTTGGGATGCCTCGCCGGCTGAAGAGGCGCCGGAACAAAGCGGACGCGTGGAAACGCAACGCGTGGCGGCGCGGCGTGTGGACTCGATTCCCACACCGGTGCAGGAAACTCCCAAGCCCGCACCGCGGCCGGCCGAGGAAAAGAAGGGCGTCCTGGGACGCCTGCTGGGCATCTTCAAATGAGACGGCGCGGAGCATCCGGCGGATGGCCTCGCCGGTGGCAGCGCATTGTGATCAAATAGAGCCAAAGGAGAACTGCAATGAACGTTCTTCCCGTTGTATGGTTTCTCGCCGCCTCGTCGGCAATGCAAGCAGGCGCGCCAGCGCCAGGTCCACAGAAAGCGGCGGGCCAGTCGCTGGTCGCCGATACCACTACCCCGTCCAGTTCTCCCGCGCCCGCGGCCGCGAAAGTAGAGCCGTCCAAGCCGATCTCGCTGCAGATGCGTGGCGACATCGCCATGGCGCGAAAAATGTACCGCGAAGCGATCGACTACTACCGCGCGGCAACGCCCGAGTCGGCGATCGCCTGGAACAAGATTGGCATCGCCTATCATCATTTGGGCGATATGGAACAGGCCAAACGCGCCTACTCGCGCGCATTAAAGCTCGACCCCAAGTACGCCGAAGCGTTGAACAACATCGGAACGGTGTACTACGCGCAGCGCAGCTACCGCCGCGCGGTGAGCCAGTACAACAAGGCGCTCAAACTGTCGCCGAATTCCGCCGGCATGTGGAGCAACCTCGGCACGGCGTGGTTTGCGCGGAAAAACTACAAGCGCGCGGCCGAGTTATACGCCAAGGCCCTGGCGCTCGATCCCGAGGTGTTCGAGCATCGGAGCACGGCGGGGACGTTGCTTCAGGAACGCAGCGTCGGCGAACGGGCGAAGTTCCATTTCTATCTGGCCAAAACCTACGCCCATGCCGGCATGAATGAGCGGGCCCTGCAATACATGCGCATGGCGTTGGAAGAAGGCTTCACCGAACGGAAACGATTTGTCGAAGATCCTGAATTTGCCAACCTGCAACAGCTACCGGAATTCCAGGAGCTGCTGGCCTTACGGCCGCGTGTTCTTTAGCCAACGAGCGAGT
>DASRHX010000718.1:0-3150 GCA_035650295.1 Bryobacteraceae bacterium
ATGCGCGTGCTTCCCTCGATGGTGATGTGGTTGTTGTCGTAGATCCAGCAGAGGTTGTCGAGCTCCAGATGCGCCGCCAGTGACGCGGCTTCCGACGCGACGCCCTCCATCATGCAGCCATCGCCGCAAATTGCATATATATTGTAGTCGAAAATCTCGAAGCCGGGCCGATTGTAACGATTGGCGAGCCACTTTTCGGCGATACCCATGCCCACGCTCGTAGCGACGCCTTGCCCCAGTGGACCGGTCGTGGTCTCAACGCCTGAGACCCAGTGGTACTCGGGGTGTCCGGGTGCCCTGCTTTCGAGTTGGCGAAAGTGGCGGATATCGTCGAGGGAAACCGAGGGATGGCCCAGCGTTTCGTAGTCGGCATCCACCGCCTGTGTCTTTGTGAGATGGAGTACGGACCAGAGCAACATCGAGGCGTGACCGTTGGAGAGCACGAACCGATCGCGGTTGGGCCAGATCGGGTCCTGCGGGTCGAAGCGCATGACGCGGTTCCAGATCGTGTAAACCAGTGGCGCAAGCGCCATCGGCGTGCCGGGATGCCCCGACTTTGCCTGCTGTACCGCATCAATGGATAGAGTGCGAATAGTATTGATGGCCGTTTGAATCATCTTATCGTCTGCCATGGGACTTCTCCTAAATATGAGGGTCGAGGGTCGGGTGTCGAGTGACGGGAGTCGAGCGATTTTTCCCTCGACACCCGACACTCGGCCCTTCCTGTTACGTTTTTCCTGCTTCCAACGAAGCCACTTTGCCCAGGCGACGCAGGTGGCGTTCGGCTTGGCTGTATTCGGCTGTCAAAAATGTCTGGACGAGGTCCCACGCTACGGCTGGTCCCACGGTCCTACCGCCCATACACAGGATATTCATGTGATCATCCTCGACACCTTGCTTCGCCGAGAAGTGGTCGTGGATGAGCGCCGCACGGATACCTTGAACTTTGTTGGCACACACCGACGCACCGACGCCGCTGCCGCAGATCGCCACGCCGCGATCCACCTTCCCGGCGATCACGGCCTGCGCTAACGGGACCACATAGTCGGGATAGTCATCGCCCTCGCTCAGATGATGAGCGCCGAAATCGACGACTTCATGCCCTGCGTTGCGCAGCTGGGTAACCAACTCCTCCTTCAACCCAAATCCGCCGTGATCGGTGGCAATTCCCACGCGCATATTTTTTCCTCTCGTCTCAGTTCGCTCCCGCCGCCGCGCGGTCTGCGAGGACCACCGCCTGGCCCCGCTGAATCCGGCCGGCTGGAATCGACTCGTCGCCGTCGCGGAGGCGCGCGAGCGCATCGACTTTATCGCTCCCGGTCACCAGCCACAGAATGCGGCGGGAACGATTGAGCATCGGATAGGTCAATGTCATCCGGCGCCGCCCTTGATAGACACCCGTCGGCGCCACGTCTGCATCAGTGACCTTGAGCACCGGATCTCCGGGCACCAAGGAAGCGGTGTGGCCGTCGGGTCCGAGGCCCAGGTGGGCGAGGTCTAGCACCGGCGGTGAGCCGGCGATCTCCTGGAGAGTCATTGCGTAGGGCTTGGCTGCAGCATCTAAGTCGGACGACTCCACCGGCATGGCATGGATCTGCTCGGGCCGCAGCGGCGCATGCTCAAGCAAGCTTTCGCGTAAATGGGTGAGGTTTCGATCCGGGTCCCCCGCCGGCGCTACGCGCTCGTCCACCTGCACCACATGCACGCCTTCCCAGGGGAGCTCTTCGCTTGCCAGAGCACGCAGCATTTGCCACGGCGTGTGGCCACCACTGACGGCCATAATGAAACGGCCGCGCGCCGCGACAGCTGACCGGGCCTCCGCAGCGATGATCTCGGCAGCCTTCCGCGCCACTGCGTTACCATCGGTGACTATCTCAATCTTCATCGGTACTCCTAAAAAGATTGGAATAGTGGAAGTATGGAATGATGGGCTGAAAACCCAATATTCCAACTTTCCATCTTCCATTTCGCTAGTCTCCCACCGTTGGATTTTGCCAGCCTTCGGCGGGCGCAACTTTCTTGTCGACTTCATTCGGTCCCCAGGTACCGGGCTCGTATTCGTAAACCGGAGTGCCGGCCTTCAGCACCGGATCGACGATGCGCCACGCCTCTTCCACATAGTCCTCTCGAGCAAATAATGTCGCATCTCCCGCCATGGCGTCCCCGAGCACCCGCTCGTAGGCATCCATTTCTTCTGCACCGGGATGGTGGCTTGCCAACAGCTCCACCTGGTCGCCGATCATCTTTTCCTCCGGATCCATCACCGTTAGACCGAAGGCGGCCGTAACCTCGGGGCTGATGCGGAATCGGAAATAATTCTGCGCGGGAGTGCAGCTAGGGAAGACAATCGGCGGCCGGCGCAAACGGACCACGATTTCAGTGGACGTTACTGGCAGCGACTTCCCGGCCCGGATGTAGAACGGAACGCCTTGCCAGCGCCAAGAATCGACGTTTAGCTGCAGCGCGGCGAAGGTTTCGACTTTCGAATTCGGCGCCACGCCGTTTTCCTTCAGGTAGCCACGAAACTGGCCGCGGACAAGATTTTTCGCTTCCAGCGGCGGAATGGCTTTAAGAACTTTAACCTTTTCGTCCCGGAGCGTTTCACTATCGGTTCTAACCGGTGGCTCCATAGCCAGGTTCACCAAGACCTGAAACAGGTGATTCTGAACCACGTCGCGGATCGTCCCGGTCTGATCGTAAAACCCCCCTCGGCCCTGGACTCCGAAGTTTTCCGCCATCGTGATCTGCACGCTCTCAACCTGATTGCGGTTCCAGAACGACTCCAGAAGCGCGTTCTCGAAGCGGAAGAACACCATGTTATGCACCGGCCGCTTACCGAGGTAATGGTCGATGCGAAAGATCGACTCCTCGTCGAAAGTGCCGAGCAGGATCCGATTGAGTTCTTGTGCCGAAGCGAGGTCGTGACCGAAGGGTTTTTCAACGATGACGCGAGCGCCGCGGGAGCAGTCCGCCTTCGCCAGCTGTTCCACGACCAGCTCGAACAGCGCGGGCGGGATGGCGAGGTAGTGCGCCGGCCGCTGCGCGGAGCCTAGCTCCTTACGAATGGACTGAAAGGTCGCAGCGTCTTTGTAGTCGCCATCAACATAGCGCAGCAGGCTGCAGAGCTTTTCGAAGGCCGCGGCATCCACG
>DASRHX010000719.1:0-24772 GCA_035650295.1 Bryobacteraceae bacterium
GATCAGCCTGGCCAGCCGCATAAAGGTAAGGTGTTCGCTGCCGTCCATGCCCACCTGGACGACATACCGCTTTTCGCCGGTGGCCTCTGCGCGAAATTGGTCCGTGAGGGCTATACCGGCTACCTCATCCGCACCACCAACGACGAGAAGTGTGGTGGACACAGCACGGCCGAGAACATTCTCAGCAACGAGCAGGAGCACTACAAAGTCGGCGAAGCATTGGGCTTCAAGGAGGTGTTCCACTTCTACTACCAGAATCACGAGATGGACAACATCTCCTCCCTCGACCTCCGCGCACGGCTCATCTTTCTGTTCCGCTTTCTGAAAGTGGATACGGTGGTGACTTTCAACCCGTGGGGCCACGGCGAAGAAAATCCCGACCACTCCGCCACAGGCCGCGCCGTCGAAGAAGCCGCCTGGATGTCCGGCATGGCCAACGACTATCACGAGCACATGGAGGCAGGTATCCAACCACACCCGGTGAAGGAACGCTACTATTTCTACGCGCGCCCCGGCCAGACCTTCAACCGCATCGTCGACATCAGCTCTCACATCGACCGGAAGATCGAAAGCATCGTCGAGTGCCGCTCACAAGGCGGCGGGAATCATGGTTCATTGCTGAAGGCCAAACTCGCCGCCCAGGGCAAACGCCTCCCCATCCTCGGCAACGACGATCGCACCGCCGACCGCGAATATATCCGTCACTTCATGCTTGACGGCGAGCGCGAATGCGGCGCGCCCCACGGCTTCGCGTACGCCGAGCGCTACTACTACATCGATCAACGCGGCTCTGAATTCACCAAGGTGGACGAATATGTTTCGAAGAACGCCGTCGCTCTCTAGCCGCCGCGAATTCCTCCTCCGCGCCGCCGCTCTTCCTCTCGCGGCGTCCCAAGCCGCCCGCGCCGCCGGTCCGATGAAGATCACCAAGATCGAGTTCATCCGCTTCCGGCGAGAACTCCGCATCAAAGACGTCAGTCCAAACTGGTTCTGGGTCCGCCTGACCACCGACTCCGGCCTCACCGGGATAGGCGAATCTTATCCGGGCACCGAAGCCCATCTCGGTGCTCTGAAAGAGATCGCACCCTATGTGATCGGCAAGGATCCGACGCAGATCGAGCGCCTATGGCACGATGTCAATTACCGCATCTCCTACCAACCCGTCGGCGGTGCCGAGAATCGCGTCCTCACGGCGCTCAATATCGCCCAATGGGACATCCTCGGCAAGGCAGCGGGGCTGCCGCTCTATAAACTTCTCGGTGGCAAAGCCCAGGAGAAACTCATGGTCTACAACACCATGAACGGTTGGACCATCAATGGCATGCGCGAGCACGACGAGCCGGAGAAGATCACGGAGTTTCTTCTCGCCCGCGGCATCCGCGGGATTAAGCTCTATCCATATGACCGTGGTCCGATCAACGCTTTCGCGCGCCATGGTGGCACCTTCATTACTCAGGCCGAGCTTCGTCAGTCCGTCGAACCAATTCAGCGCATACGTAAAGCTGTCGGTGATGAGATGAACATCGCCCTCGATCTCAGCAGCAAGTGGAACCTCCCCTGTTCTCTGCAGATCGCCAAATCGCTGGAGCCTCTCGGCATTATGTATCTCGAAGACACCATGCTGCCCGACAATCTGACTGCCTACGCAGCGCTTGCGCGCGAAACCTCCATCCCCATCTGCCTCAGTGAACGGCTCTCCACGCGCTTTCGATTCCGCGAGATGTTTGAGGCTCGCGCCGTCGATGTCTGCATGTTCGACGTCACCTGGTGCGGCGGCATCACGGAAGCCAAAAAGATTGCCGACATGGCCGACACCTTCAAAATCCCTGTTTCACCCCACACTGGCGGGGGCCCGCTGCTCTGGTTCTCCTCCATCCACACCGCATCGACGCTCACCAACTTCTACATCATGGAGAGCGTCTATCATCTCTACAACGACCTTTACCCCCACTTCATCCAAAACGTCCCTACGCCAAGCGGCGGCTTCGTAACTGCGCCCGAGGGTCCAGGCCTGGGAGTGGAGTTACGCGAGGAACCGTTCCGCAATGGCGACGCCATAGCCGAGGTTGTGGCGCAGGTATAGATCAGGCAAGGATCTCGCGCAGTACGTTGCCGTGCACATCCGTCAAGCGGAAGTCGCGGCCGCTGTACGGATACGTCAACCGCGTGTGATCGAGTCCCAGCAGGTGCAGCAGCGTCGCGTTGACATCGTGCGGATGAACGGGCTTGTCGGCGGCTTTATAACCGAAGTCATCGGTTGCGCCGTACACCGTGCCGCCTTTGATCCCGCCACCAGCCAGCACGATGCTGTAACCATAGGAGTTGTGATCACGCCCGAAGTGCAGCTTCGTGCTCGAACCATTTTCGACGGCGGGAGTGCGGCCGAACTCAGTGCCGAAGACAACCAGCGTGTCGTCCAACATTCCGCGGTCTCGCAAGTCCGCGATTAAGGAAGCGACAGCCGGGTCCGTCTTGCTCGCCAGCCTCTTGTGGACCAGTATGTCCTCGTGGCTGTCCCAGGGTTGTGAATTTCCGTGGTAGACCTGCACCATTCGCACGCCGCGCTCGAGCAACCGCCGTGCGAGCAGGCAACTGCGGCCGATCTCGCTGTCACCATAGCGGGCCTGTGTCTCGGGAGTTTCCTTGCGAATGTCGAAGGCCTCGGGCGCTTCCGCTTGCATGCGAAAGGCGGTCTCCATCGCTTCGATCGACGCTTCCAGTTGTGTGTCGCCGCTGCGCATGGCCAAGTGTTCCTTGTTGAGTTGATGGAGCAGGTCCAATTGACGCCTCTGCGCCTGGGGCGCCGTCCGCGCCTTGATGTTCTGTACGAGCTTGTACGGATCGGTCTCCGTGTTCTTGATAAACGTGCCTTGAAACACGGCAGGTAGAAACGCCGAGGACCACAGTGGCGAGCCAACGACGGGCATACCTGGACACAAAACTACGAATCCGGGCAGATTACGGCTCTCCGAGCCCAGCCCGTACATCAACCAACTGCCCAGGCTCGGCCGGCCCGGTTGGATCGTGCCCGTGTTGAACATGAATAGCGACGGTTCGTGGTTCGGCACCTCCGTCCACATCGAACGGATGACGCAACAGTGGTCGATCAAGCCGCCAAGCTTCGGAAAGAGCTCCGACACTTCGATTCCGCTCCGCCCATGGCGCTGAAAAGCGAACGGCGAAGCGAACAGGCTTCCCGTGGAGCGCTCGGTTTTGGGTGCGCCGCCGGGAACCGGTTGGCCGTTGTGCTTCACGAGCATTGGCTTTGGATCGAACGTGTCGACGTGAGACATACCGCCGTTCATTACCAGATAGACGACTCGCTTGGCCTTGGCGGGGAAGTGCGTGGGTTTCGGTGCGAATGGGTTCGTTTCGGCGCACATCTCCCGCGCCAGGGCGACTGTTCCGAAACCACCGGCGAGCCGGCTCAATGCTTGGCGGCGCGTCCAACGCGGATGCACGCCCGCAGTAATGCGATCAATCGACATAGGCGAACTCGTTCGAACTAAGCAGAACCTGTGCGTAGAGCGGCCACCGATCCTTGCCGCTTTGCTTCAAAAACGTAACACCGAGCTTCTCTTCTGCTGCCATCGGTTCCCGATGAAACAGCAACCGGTAAGCGCGCGCGATGCCGGACCGCTGATTGCGCCCAACGATCCGCTTCGCCAGCGCCTGCGAGCGCTTTGCGAGCGAATCCGAATTCAGGAAGTAGAGCTTCTGCAGCGGTACATTCGTCACCACACGTTGCTCGCAGGTCACCGACGCCGAAGGAAGGTCGAAGAGCGACAACGTCTCATTTGGTTGAAAGCGGCTGGTCTTCGCATACAGTGTCCGCCGGTTGAACGTGTCCGTGAACGCGCCCGACGGTCCACCGAGTTTCGGATCGAGTTCTCCCGAAACGGCGAGCATCGCATCGGCAAGCAACTCGGCGTCGAGGCGGCGGCGATTCTGCCGCCACCAGTAACGGTTGGCTGCGTCCAGTTTTTCGTTCGCGGCATCGGAGGTGGAGGCACGCTGATAAGCGTTCGAGAGAACAATCTCCCGAATCAAATCCTTCAACGAGCTATCACTGCCGTTAACGCGCGAAGCAAGGTGATCGAGGACATCCGGCAGCGCGGGGCGATCGCCGGCACGCCCGAAATTGGAAGGTGTGCGCACCAGTCCCTGACCAAACAGTGCCATCCAGACGCGATTCGCGGCCACGCGCGCCGCGAGAGGATGCGCTGCCACTGCCTCGGCTAACTGAAGCCGGCCGCTGCCTTCGTGCAATGGAATCGGTGCTGCACCGGATAGGACTACCGGGAATTGCCGCGGAACCGGTTCGCCCAAGTCCTCCGGGTTCCCTCGCTTGTTGAACTGCAGATCGTGCGGATCGAATTCGCCCACACCCATCAGATAGGGATACTGCTTCGGCAAGCTCTCCTTCAGGGCCTCGTATTTCTCCTTCAGCCGTTTATGCTCAGGCTTGACATCGGCTGGCAACAACTCGGCCGTCAGCACTCGATCAAACTTCAATGGCGAAGACTTCTCGCCGAACGTGCGGTTGAACGCTACGAAGCGGTCACGCGGCAGCGACTCGGACGGAATGTAGGCGCCCGGATTGAAATCCTCCTCAGACCGGTAACCTCCTGGCAGAACAATCGTGCGGATAACCTTCGGCGCAGTCTTGTTTGCCTCCTCCACTAGCTTTCGATTGCGCTCGTCCACAGCCAGCTTCTCAGCGCGAATCTCCAATAACAGCTTCTGAAAACCCTCCGCCTCAGCCCGCGTCCTCTCCCCGGCGAACCATCGGTTCAAAAATGGATGAAACTCCTCTGGCTTTGCTAAATACTCCTTCCACCGCGCGAGCACCCTCGGTTGCAGTCCATTTCCCGATGTGCCGGCGGTCGCCGCCATCATGTAATCCGCGATCGATTGCGCATAGCGTTCCGCCAGGCGTGTGGACTGCTCATCAAGAAATTTGTTGAGCTCCTTCTCGGCGTCATCCACTTCCTTCTTCTGTTCTTTCCAGGCCGCGGCTTCCGCTTCCGGCACCAGCGGATACTCCTTATACGCGGTGCTGGCAAATACTCCAGCCAACGCGTAGTAGTCCTTCGCCGTGATCGGATCGTACTTATGGTCGTGGCACCGCGCGCACGCGACGGTAATCCCCAACATCCCGCGTGTCACCATATCGACGCGGTCGTGGCGTTCGTCGGCACGCGACTGCGGCGGTTGCGCAATGCCGTAATACCAGGGTCCCGCGCCGAGCAAGCCTGTAGCTGGCAACAACGACGTGTCATTCATCAGGTCACCCGCGAGTTGCGCCTTGAGGAATTTCCCATACGGCATCCCCGAGTTGAACGCGTCCACAACCCAGTCGCGATAACGCCAGGCATTCTCGTACGGAATCACGGCTGTTCCGCTGAAGTCATCCTCTCCATAACGGGCAACGTCCAACCAATGCCGCGCCCACTTCACGCCAAACTGCGGTGACGCCAGTAGACGGTCCACGGACTCTGCTAGCTCACTCCCCATTGCTCTGGTAAATTCCTCCTCCGCTGGCGGCAGACCCACAAGATCGAAGTACACCCGGCGAATCAAAGTCCGCTTGTCAGCGCGCGGAACCGGCGTGAGCCCGCGCGATTTAAGGGCCGCGTCAATCAAGCGGTCCACCGTTTGCCCGGCCGGCACCGGCTTCAACGCCTGGAATGCCCAGTGGCTTCCGGGCTCGCTCCAAGGCGCACCGGCTTGAATCCACTCGCGGATCGTGCGCGCTTCCTCGGCTGGAATCGCCGGTCCCGGCGGCATCGGCTTCACCTTGGGATCGGTGCGCGCTAGTGCGAGATACAACCGGCTCCCCTCGGCATCACCTGGAACAAGCGCCACGCCCGACTGCCCGCCGCGCAACATCCCGTCACGCGTATCGAGCCGCAACTTCCCCATCGCCGTCTGCGCATGGCACGACCAGCATCGCGCCGCAAACACCTTCAGCGCGGCCTCTTCGGTGGAGGCCAGAGCGGGCGCCGTAACCAAGAGGAATACGATCGCCGTCCAACTGCGCTTGCGAGGCATCCTGCTCAGGCAGCATAACAAAGGCGGGTCTGGCGGCCCAGCACCAGCTATTGATCCAGTCGCTGCCCACTTCTCGCGTTGGGTTATAGTGACAAGGGCCCGGCCGCTCCGCCGGGCCTGAACATTTATCAATTTGAGGAGAGTGATTCCATGGCTGATGCGACGCTGAGCGGCGCCGACTTCAAAGCGCAACTACGCGCGGGCGAGCCCAAGATGGGCTTGTTTTTGAATACTCATAGTCCGACAGTAGCCGAGCAGTTGGCGCATAGCGGCTATGACTGGTTGCTTGTGGATACCCAGCATGGGCCGATGGATGCCGAAAAGTTGTCGGCGATGCTCTGCGCCATTGCCAGCGGCGGTGCGAAGTCGATGGTCCGTGTGGGTGGTTATCACGACCGCAACGGCATCCAGCAGGCGCTCGACCTCGGCGCCGACGGCGTGCTGATTCCCTACATCAATACCGCCGCCGAAGCGCGCGCGGGCGTCAGTTGCGCTCGCTACCCCACCGCTGGCACCCGCAGCGTCTACTTCCCGCAACGCAGCACGGCCAAGGCCGGCCTGCTTGGCTATGTTCCCCACGCCAACAAGAACATCATCGTCGCCCTGCAGGTGGAAACGGCCAGTTGCATCGAGAACATGGAAGAAATCGCTGCCGTTCCAGGTGTGGACATCCTCTTCCTCGGACAAAACGATTTGTGCATGTCGATGGGTCTGTTTGAGACCTACGTGTTCCCCGAAATGTACACGTCGAAGGAACTCGGCGCGGCAACTGACAAGCTGGTTACCAATGCCAAGAAGAACAATGTCGTCCTCGGTCTGTTCCTGTTTGGCACCGCGCGCGTCGGCGAATTTCTCGACAAAGGCTTCCGCTTCATCAGCATCGGCAACGACCTGCACCACATACTCACCCAGTCGGGCGCGCATGTGGCCGCGCTGGAAGGCATTGCTAAGGAGAAGGGTCAGAATTGGACGCGCCGTCCAACCAATTTGTTCTGATCGAGCGGGCAATCACGAGTTACCAAATGAGTGGACGCCAACGGGAGTAGGTGGTCTCGCAGCCAGCCACTCCCGTGGCCGGGTACTCTGCCTTCCCAGGACGCACATAAGTTCCGCCTACGACGTCAAACAGCGGAAACATCTGCGCAAAGTTCACGTTCTCGTGCTTGGCTAGCCGGCTGTGGTGGAGGCGATGGTATTGCGGCCCCACCAGAACCGGCGTGAGCGGACCCAGGTTAAAGCGGACATCGGCGTGTGCGGCGTAAAGGAAAAAGGAGACCGCCATCGCTGCATACGCCATGCCCTGCGCGTTCATCCCCAGTATCCAGAACATCGGAAATGTAAGCACTAGATACTGCATCGTGCGCTCGATGAAGTGGCTGCGCTTCGAAGTCGTAATGTTCATTGCCGGATCGGTGTGATGGAGTTTGTGGATATGCCACAGCAGCGGAACCTTGTGTTGGATACGGTGATAGCAGTAAAAGAGGCCATCAATGATGAAGACCGCTGCTAAAGCCCAGACGATTGGATTCTGAAGCAGCTCGTGGCGTGGCTCGCGCGGAAATTCCGAGAGGCTGCGGCCGAACGGCGTGATGAAGACGAGAGTGAGAATGACGCCGCCCAGAACAAAGTGAATCAGCATGGCGGCAAGATTGCCGATGCGTTCACCCCACGTAACTTTCTGGCCCGAGCCAAACCAAGCTTCCAGCGGCAGTACCACCGCGAAAACCAGCAGCGACCATCCGAGTTGTGGAGTCCCCGCCAGGACGCGCCGCCATACCGCTGCAAGCACTTCAATGTAATCCATGGGAACTCTTGTTGGCCTTCATTGGAGTATCGCGCACCGGCGCGCTGCGCGACAACCAGCAGTCGGGTAGCTTGATAATGCGACAGTTCGGCCACTGGAGCGACGCGCTGCTGGCGGTGGGATGGCGATATCGGGTCAATTTTTCTCCTCCGTGGTTAGGCGCGATATTGATTGGGCCACCACCATCGACAAGATGAACCCGCACTGCCGAGGGCTACGCGGCTCCGTGTTGCACCTTTTGCAAAATGAACGCGCTTTCATTATGCTCGACGCTTCTCTTTGATACACTTCCGCCGGGAGGGATCATGAGAATCCACCTTGCGCTCGGCCTTTCGCTCCTTTCTATTCTGGCTGCCCTGGTTCATGGGCAACAGACAACCGCCACCTTCTACGCGGTCATCACGGATTCATCGGGCGGCTCCGTGCCCGCGGCTACCGTCACGCTCACCCAAAAAGAAACGGGAACCGTTCTCGTCAAAACCTCAACCGACAGCGGCGAAGCCGTGTTCGATTTTCTTCGCGTTGGCGAATACAACCTTGTTGTCGAAGCAAAAGGATTCAAGCGCCTCGAAAGCACCGGCATCGCTTTATCAGCCGCTCAAAACGTGCGCCAAAATTTTACGCTCGAAGTCGGCGCAACAAGCGAAGTAATCAGCGTCGAATCCAACGCCCCTCTCGTCAACACCGTCTCCAGCGAACAGTTGAACACATTCGATACGACCAAACTCGGCAAACTACCCACCTTTCGCCGCAACTACACAAGTTTGCTCGCCATCAACACCGGCGTGAACATGGCTGCTGAAGGCGTGCGAATGAACGGTGTCGGTAAGAATGGTGTCGCCTATACCGTCGACGGCACGGATGCCGGCGGTAACCCCGAAGGCCGCTATTCGTCCAATTACCTCCAGCCGAATCTCATTGACATCATGAGCATTGAGGCTATTCAGGAAGTCCACACCATCAAGGGCGTGCCTCCAGCCGAATACGGCAACATGGTCGCAGGCCAGGTGAACCTCCTCAGCCGCTCTGGCACCAATCAGTGGCACGGCAGCGTCTTTGAAAACTTCCGCGCCGAAGATCTCGATGCCCGCAACCAGCGCCTCACCAGCAAGCCCGGGCTCACCTTCAATCAGTACGGCGGATCCCTCGGCGGTCCCATCCGCCGCGACAGGATCTTCATTTTTGGCGTTTTTGAAGGGTACAAGGAGCGCGCCTTCACCCTCATACAGGAAACCCTCATGACCCCGCGTCTCCGCGACGAAGCCATCCGCGCCAACCCCTCCTACAAGCTTTATCTCGATTTCATTCCTCTACCCAATCAACCCTACAGCGCCACCGACGATACAGGACTCTACATCAATCCCACTTCCTCCAAGCGTGATGACGCCCATGCCGACCTCAAAGGGGACATCCGCCTCGGCACAGCAAGTACCCTCTCCCTCAGCTATGCCCGCGGACGCCCCACGCAGCTTCAACCGCGGCATTATCTCAACGGCGCGAACGACCGCGATTTCCGCATCTGGGATGAACGCGGTACTGCCAGCTACACCACCGGCGGCTCCAATTGGACCGCCGAGTCGCGTTTTGGCTACCACCTCACCGACATGCACCGCGAGGATGCGTTCTTCTTCCAGCAATTCGATCCGGCGAACAAAAACGAAGTGCTCCCCTTCGGCCGCCGCGTTCCCCGCCTGAGCTATCCCGGCGTCGCCAACCCAGACCACGAGCTGTACCTGATGGAGGGACGCACCTACAACTTCGACCAGAAATACGCTCGCCACATCGGCAAGCAATCAATCAAGGTCGGCTTCTCCATCCGCCGCGACTGCTGTCGCCGCAACAATCCTGAAGCGCCCAACATCGCCTACGCCAATCGCGCTGACTTCCTCGCCAACGTCACCAACTCCGTCGGTCCGACCTACGGCAACGGCGACTACACCGCGAAGATGTACCAGATTGGCGCTTTCGCTCAAACCGATTGGCGCATCCGCCGCGACCTGACCCTGAACCTCGGCATTCGCTACGACTTCTTCTCCCACCTGGTACCCGAGGCCGGCAGCAAGGCGCCCGAGACCGGAATCTACAATCCGGATGGCCTTCTTGATTCCAACTTCAACGTTGGGCCCGTACGGCCGCGCGAAAACCCCTACGAATCCGACAAATGGGCCAACCTTGGCCCGCGCGTCGGCTTCGCCTACAATGTCGGTGGAAAGAGCAAGACCGTCATTCGCGGCGGCTTTGGCGTTCTCTTTAGCGGCCAGGTCGCCGGCGCGATGTGGGCTCACGTGCAGCCCACTCCCACCGCCCCGTTCCGCTTCAACTTCATTCGCGCCGACACCACGCGGCTCAGCATCAAATGGCCCGTCTACAACGATGACTTGATTCGGATCATTCAATCCGAATCCGCCGCTCGCGGCTGGATCAACACGTTCTCTGTCGTCAATCCCAAACTGCAGAATCCCTACACCATGCAATTCAGCTTCGGCGTGCAGCGCGAACTCACTACCAATGTCGCCGTGGAAACGGCATTTGTCGGCAACCGCGGTGTCAAGTTCCTGATGCAGCGCTGGATGAACGAGCCGAACCGTCGTACCGGCCTCCGCCCCAATCCGCGGCTCAACGTGAACTATTACGTCGACGAATCGCAACAGACTTTCTATGCCTCCTGGCAATCATCAGTACGCATGCGCCTGGCCCGTGGGCTGAGCGGCAGCCTCCACTACACTTGGAGCAAAAGCCTCTCCACCGCCGGCGGAGACATCGGCGCTTACTATCAGGGTGACGCCGATGCGCGCACGCAGGACTTCTTCAACCCGCGCGCCGACCGCGGCCCAAGCACCGGCGACATTACCCACTACCTCACTGGTGAATGGACGTACGAACTCCCGCGCCTCGCCAACTCCCACGGCGTCGCCCGTCATGTCCTCGGCGGCTGGCAGGTCTCTGGCATCCTCCTGGCACGCACCGGAATTCCGGTCCAACTTGGGCAAGCGGCTACCGGACTCAACGTTGCCCGCCCGGATTACACCGGAGGCCAAGTATACTTCGACGATTACCGCAAAACACTGCGCTACTTGAACGCGGCGGCCTTCGCCCTCGTTCCCATCGATCCCACGTCGCGCATTAGCGTCCGCCCCGGCAACGTAGGCAACAATGCCATTCGCGAACCGGGCGCCTGGAACCTGAACTTCGCCCTCACCAAGGAGTTCCCCGTCACCGAGCGCTCGCGGTTCCGTATCGGCATGGATGGCTTCAACTTCTTCAACCACACCAACCTGACCGGACTGGTCACCAGCATCAACAATCGCTTCTTCGGCGAGCTGCAAGGAACCGCCGGCGCGCGGCAAATTCAGTTGAACGCGCGGTACAGCTTTTAGAGGTTACTTCGCGGGCATCAACACAATGCCATAGCCTACGCCCGCTTCATCGGCGGCGCGGGCGATCTGATAGGCGATCCACTTCCCATCGGTCGACACGACGGGGTTTGATGCCTTCCAACCCTCGTAGTCGTTGAAGTGCGTGACGCGAACGAAGTCCTTGCCCGCACTGTCCAACTTCAATTTCCATATGTCGATCTCGCGCGAGCCGTGTTCACCGCCGAGCGTCTCCACTTGTTTCGACGATTCCACCAAGGTGTGTTGCCCGTCGGGGAAAATGCCCTCCACTTCGTTGTAGATCTCTGGGGCCTGTGAGAAGTCGGTTACCTTTCCCGTTTGCAAGTCAATTCCCATGACGCCGCCGAGTCCGCGTGGACGGTAGCAAGTGAAAGTCATCTTCTTATCGTTGTCGTAGAAGTCCTGCGCCTCGATGCGGCAACTCGGATCCTTGCTCTCGTAAACAGTCTTCCTATTTACCAGCCGCGGCGATCCTCCCGCGTACTCGATGTCGGCCACGACAAGCCGCGAGTAGCCCCGAGGTAACTCGGGAAACTGCGCCTCGGTCTCAGACCAAGCCATCCGCAGGTTCTTCTTAGAGATGGCCGCGCCTTCGCTCATCTTGTTGCCGAGCTTTACCGGCTTCGACCCCGGCGTCTTGCTCATGAACCACAGTTCGTTGTCACGGCTGCGGCTCGTGCGGATGTCGGTGAACCGTTCCGGCCCGATCAAGATGTAGTTGCCATCACTGAGATGCATGATGCGAAGGAAAGCCGCGCCCGGCACGCTACAGGTGAGGCAGCGGACAATGCGCGTCTTCAGGTCGATGACGAAGGCATCGCCGAAGCTTTTCGACATGAACGCGATACGTTGGTTGTCCGGCGAGAAGTCCGCTCGTTCGCCGAAATGCGTAATCACCTGGTGGCCTTTCGACATGTGGTCGAGCGGGCTTCCGGACTTACGCGCCGCGGATGCCGCAATCACGCTCGTGAATACTGCGATGAGTAGCCGCCTGTTCAGCATGGCTTGCCCCCTAAATCAATACATTCGTACGCAGCCGTCGTCACAACCGGCGGCGCGCCGCTCGGGTTTCTTCAGCCACCGCGCCTCGCCGTCGTAGATTGTCTCAAAACAAAACCTAGGTTGAAAGCCCTGAAGCCACTGTTGCAGTGAGTCGAGCCTGAGCGGAATGGTACGCCCGAGAGGATTCGAACCTCTGACCTTTTGGTTCGTAGCCAAACGCTCTATCCAGCTGAGCTACGGGCGCACTGTAGGTGGGTACAAAGTCAATATATCACAGCGTCCACCGCATCACTTCTGAGCTGGCCCTTGGGACGAGCCAGCCTTGGCCGCCGTGAGCTTCCTCATGAGCTCGATCATCTTGTTCGGCGCCTCAAACTCTGCCTCCTCCAACGGGGTCCGGCCAAAGCGGTCCTTGGCATTGAGGTCGGCTCCTTTTTCCACTAGGTATTCGACGACGTCCGTGGCGCCGAAGCGAATGGCGTTGTGTAGAACTCCACCGCGGTTCCCGGTACCCTCGTTCACATCGATACCAAGTTCGACTAGAAATTTTACCGGAGCAAGGCGGCGCGAAAACGTCGCCATCATGAGCGCGCCCGTTCCAGTGGGCGTCGTGTCCTTCGGGTTTGCTCCAAGCTCAATCAATGCCTTCATCATGTCGACATTGCCGGATTGGGCCGCCATCAGGAATGGCGTCTGGCCTTCCGTGCGGAAGAAACTGGGTGGTCCAGGGGGCACAGCGGTCCGCGCATGAATGTCCGCCCCGCGCCGCACCAGTTCGCGCACGAGTTCCAACTTCCCCTGACGGACCGCCTCGTGAATCGGCGCGGTGCCCGACTTATCGCGGGCGTTCACATCCGCTCCGTTGTCCATCATCAACCGCGCCACGCCTTCCTGTCCCCGGTTCATCGCCAATAGAAAAGCGGAGACACCGTCGGGATTCTTGTAGTTCGGATCGGCCTTCTGCGCCAGAAGCAGCTTCACCGACTCGACATCGCCCTTTTGAGCGGCAAAGAGCAAAGCGTTGTATCCACGCTTGGAAACCGTATTGACATCAGCACCCTGCTCGATAAGAAGTTTGACCAACGCGGTTCGGCCTTCTGCGGCTGCCCACATCAGGGGCGTCTGTCCCGCGCGCGCCTCGCTGATGTTCGATTGGGCCCCCTGGGCGGTAAGCATCCGTACCAGATCCAGGTTGCCCGCGCTGACGGCCGCCATCAGCGGGGTTTCACCATTCCACTTCGCCGCATTCGGATCGGCCTTCGCCTTCAGCAGCATCTCCGAAATCTTGAGATTTCCCAGTTCACATGCCAAGGCGAGCGGGGTAACTCCGTTCTCGTCCGCGGCATTCGCATTTGCGCCCGACTGGAGTAGCGCGGCCACGATTTCCACGTTCTCGCGGCTGACTGCCCAGGCCAGTGGCGTGGAACCGTCGGAGCGGCTGGCATTCACGCTCGCGCCGCTTCGCAAAAGTTCGAGGACGCGCCGCTGGTCGCCCTCCTGCACTGCGTCAATTAAAGGCAGCTCGGCGCCCCAACCCGGAGCGGCCAGGAGCAGCGTGACCACAAGTCCGCCAAACTTCGCCAGCATTACACCGAATGATATGCTAACTGCCAGTAGACGCAAAGTGCGCGTTGAGTTTTTTCATGCTCCGGCCCTGGGTTTTTTTTAGCTTCTTCACGTCCGCGGCAGCGGTGTTTGCCCAAGCGTCGGCGCCGGTTGCGCCGCCCGCTCAAGTTGTGCAAAAGGCCGTCAACCGCTACTGCTATAGCTGCCACAACGAGCAGGTAAAGTCCGGCGGGCTGTCTCTACACGGAGCGAAAGCCGACGCGATTCCCTCCTCGGCCGCCACCTGGGAGAAGATTCTACGCAAGGTCCGCAGCAGCGAAATGCCGCCTCCGGACGCGCCTAAACCCGACGCAGCCCTCACGCAACAACTGCTGCAGCACGTCTCCGCCGAACTCGACCGCGGCGCGAAGCGAAATCCTGATCCCGGTGCCCCAGTCGTTCACCGGCTGAACCGCGCCGAATACAGCAACGCCATTCGCGACCTCCTGGCGCTCGACCTCGACCACTCCGCCAGCCTTCCCGCCGACGACTCCGGCTACGGCTTCGACAACATTGGCGAAGTCCTCACCGTCTCGCCTCTGCTGCTGGAAAAATACATGACCACTGCGCGCCGCGTGGCACGCTTGGCGCTCGGCACCGTCCGCGCCGCCCCGGCCATCGAGAAGTACACGCCCGGCCGCGGTCGCGAAAGCCTCCCAATCGATGCGCTCCCCTTGAGCGAACGCGGCGGCATGGCGCTGCGACGCTATTTTCCGCTCAATGCCGAATATTCAATCCTCGTCCGCGTACGCGGAACTCCCGACGCTAGCCTTCCCCAAGCAAAACTGGACATCCGCGTCGATGGCGTTCGCCGGAAGCTCGTTGACCTCGCCGTGGACAATGCCGAGGAGAACCAGCACACCCGTAACTATGAGATCCGCCTCCCACTCGCTGCCGGCATGCACGACGTCGCTGCCGCATTCCTCAGCGAATCGATGAAGGCCGAGCCGGGTGTGATCGTCGCCCGCCGTTTCGGCCCTCCCCCAACGGCCTCGGATGTGAGCGTCGACTACATCACCATTGGTGGGCCATTCGAAGTCAGGGGTCCCGGCGCCACAGCCAGCCGTAAACGCATCCTCGTCTGCCACCCCGCCGCGAGGCAGCCGGAAGAGGTCTGCGCGAAACGGATTCTGTCGACCCTCGCCCGCCGCGCTTACCGCCGTCCGGTGACACCCTCCGATCTGGCGCCCCTGATGAAGTTGTTCGCCCAGGGTCGCACCGATGGTAAGAGCTTCGAGGCGGGAATTGAAACCGCCCTCCGCGCCGTGCTCGTGTCGCCCAATTTCCTCTTCCGCGTCGAGCGGAACCCCAAGGGCGCATTGCCGGGAACAATCCATCGCGTCTCGCAACTGGAACTCGCTTCGCGCCTCTCCTTCTTCCTGTGGAGCAGCATTCCCGACGACGAGTTGCTCCGCCTCGCTTCGTTAGGCCAACTGCGCGCCGCGCTTCCCGCACAAGTGAAGCGTATGCTCGCCGATTCGAAGGCAAAGGCCTTGGTCGAGAACTTCGGTGGCCAATGGCTTCACTTGCGCAATGTCGCCAGTTGGCGCCCCGACCCGGAGAAATACAAAGACTTTGACGATCAACTGCGCGGCGCTCTCGAGACAGAGACGAGGCTGTTCTTCGAATACATCGTGCACCAGGACCGCAGCGTCATGGACTTCATTGACGCCGACTACACTTTCCTCAACGCTCGCCTCGCGCGGCACTATGGACTGAAAGACGTCCGTGGCAACTACTTCCGGCGCGTGTCTGTCGACCCCAAAGAGCGCGGGGGCATCCTTTCGCAGGGAAGCGTGTTAATGGTGACCTCGTATCCCACACGCACCTCCCCTGTTCTTCGCGGCAAATGGATTCTCGAGAATGTGCTTGGCTCTCCTCCTCCCCCACCACCGCCCGACGTGCCCGATCTCGAAGACAAGGCTGGCGGTTCGGCCAAAGACCTGCGTGCGGCGCTTGAGAAACACCGCGCCAACGCCGCCTGTGCCTCCTGCCACGCGCGTCTTGATCCAATGGGCTTTGCACTCGAGAATTACGACGGGACGGGCAAATTCCGTAAGAGTGAAGGCGGCGCCGATATCGACTCATCTGGCGCGCTGCCCAATGGCATGACGGTGCATGGCCCTGGAGAATTGAAGAAGATCTTGATGACCCGCAAAGAAGAGTTCCTGGACTGTCTTGCCGAAAAATTTCTGACTTATGCGCTCGGACGCGGCCTCGAACACACAGATCTGCCCGCCGTGCGCGACATTCGACGCCAGACCGCCGCCGGAGACTATCGCTTCTCCTCGCTTGCGCTTGCCGTCGTCAACAGCACAGCCTTTCAAATGAGGAGGACCCCTCAGCTATGATCGTCACGAAGAAGCACCTGCCCCGACGCACCTTTTTGCGCGGCCTCGGCACCACGCTCGCGCTGCCGTTCCTCGACTCTATGGTGCCGGCGCTCGCCGCTCCCGCCCGCGGCGCCGCCTCGCCTGTCGCTAGGATGGCCTTCCTCTACGTGCCCAACGGCATCATCATGAAGGACTGGACCCCCGCCGAGGCTGGCAAAGCCTACGCCTTCTCGAAAACGCTCAAACCGCTCGAACCCTTCCGCGATCGCATGCTCGTGCTCAGTGGCCTCGACCATCACACCGGCAACTCGCTCGGCGATGGTGCCGGCGATCACGCGCGCGCCGGAGCCACTTGGCTGACAGGCGTCCACCCCAAGAAGACACAGGGCACCGACATTCAGGCCGGCATCTCCGTCGACCAGATCGCCGCTAGGGAGATCGGAACTAAAACGCAGCTCCCCTCCCTCGAGCTCGGCCTCGACGACAACCGCATGGTCGGCGGCTGCGACAGCGGCTATAGCTGCGCCTATAGCAACACCCTCTGCTGGAGTTCGCCCTCGACGCCGCTGCCGCTTGAAACCAATCCCCGCGCTATCTTCGAGCGACTCTTCGGCGATGGCGACACCACCGACCCCGCCGCCCGCGCCCAACTGGCTCGCCAGGACCGCAGCATCCTCGACTTCGTCCGCGCTGACATCGCCCGCCTCGAAACCGGCCTCGGCGCCGGCGACAAGCGTAAGCTCGGCGAATACCTCGAATCCATCCGCGAAGTCGAACGACGCATCCAGCGCGCCGAAAAGCCCGACCCCAACGCCCCCGCCCTCCCCGCCATCGATCAGCCACCCGGCATCCCGCCCACTTTCGAAGAACACGTCCAGGTCGTCTTCGACCTCATGACCGTCGCCTTCCAGGCCGACCTTACCCGCGTCATCACCCTCATGATCGGACGCGAAGGCGGCAACCGCACCTACCGTTCCATCGGCGTCCCCGATGCCCATCACGGCCTTTCGCACCACTTCAACGACCGCGCCAAAATCGAGCGCCTGCAAAAGATCGACCAACACCACGTCGAGATGTTCAGCTACTTCATCAAGAAGCTGCAATCGGTGCCCGACGGCGAAGGTACCCTTCTCGATCATTCGATGGTCGTCTACGGATCCAGCTTGAGCGACGGCAACAAACACGAACACGTCGATCTGCCCGTCCTCCTCGCCGGCCATGGCGCGGGCCGCATCGGCGGAGGCCGCCACGTTCGCTACCCCAAGGGAACACCCATGACGAACCTCTACATGAGCATGCTCGACATAGTGGGCGTGAAGCCCGAAAAGATCGGCGACAGCACCGGTAAGGTCGAACACCTCGCCGATCTCTAAGAACCGCTCGACCTCCATGAAACGCAGAAACATGATGAAGGTGGTTCTGGCCGCGCCCGCCATTCCCGCGCTTGTTGCGCCCGCCCAGCGGAGCCAGCGTCTCCGGCACCCTCATGGGCGAAGTGCTCCCTCGCTATGAAAACCACGTCAGCATCGACAAAAAAGTCACGGACGCCTTCGGCATTCCCGTCCTGAATTTCAAGTGCAAATATACCGACAACGAATTCAACATGGCTAAGGACGCCATCGACACGATGAGCGAGATCTACCACAAGGCCGGTTTTGAAGTAATGCACCGTAACGATAAGATGTTTCCGCCCGGATATAGCATCCATGAGTTGGGCACATGCCGCATGGGTGACGACAAGAGAAAGAGCGTGTTGAAGCGCTGGAACCAGAGCCACGACGTCAAGAATTTGTTCGTCGTCGATGGCAGCAGCTTTGTAACAGGTGGTTCGCAGAACCCGACGATGACCATTCTGGCGCTCTCCATGCGCGCCTCCGAATACCTGGCCGCGCAGATGAAGAAAGGCGAGATTTGATGAGATTGGTAACGTTAGTACCTTTGTTGAGCGCTGTCCTATTGGCGCAAGCTCCGCAGCGGCGCGGACCCTCCCTGCCTGAGCCAATCTCCATTGACGACCATTCCGGTTTCGGCTCAATATTCGACGGCACTCTGAAAGGTTGGGATGCCGACACCAAGTTCTGGCGCGCTGAGAACAACACGATCGTTGGCGAGACCACGCCGGAAAACAAACTCCCGCGCAATACCTTCTGCATCTGGCGCGGCGGTCAGCCCAAGAACTTCGAACTCAAGCTCGACTTCAAGATGAACTCGACCAACAGCGGTATCCAATACCGCAGCGTCGAACTTCCGGAAGTGGGCCAATGGGTCATGAAAGGCTACCAGGCCGACATCGACTTCCAGAACACCTACTCGGGCCAGATCTATGAAGAACGCGGGCGCGGCTTCCTCGCTCTGCGTGGGCAGGCTACCAACATCGGCGAAGACGGCAAACCCCGGGTCATCGGCGCCATCAAGAACGGTGACGACCTCAAAGGCATCATCAAGATCAACGACTGGAATACGCTCCACGTCATCGCCCGCGGCAATGTTCTGATGCAGGTCCTGAACGGCCAACTGTCCAGCGTCGTGATCGATGACGACGCCAAAGGCCGCAAGCTCGAAGGATTGATCGGCTTTCAGATCCACGTCGGCCCACCGATGAAGGTCGAGTTCCGCAACATCTTTCTGAAGAATCTGCCCTAATCATGCGCGCTGCCGCCCTGCTGTTTCTCTGCGTTGCCGCCGTACCTGCGGAAGACGGTCTCCTCTTCTCCTTCTTCCGCAACAACGGCGAAGACGGCCTCTACCTTGCCACCAGCGCTGACGGCCTCAAGTGGACGACCCTTCACGGCGACAAGCCGCTCATCAAACCCGAAGTCGGCGAATCTAAGCTCATGCGCGACCCTTCCATCGTCCGCGCACCGGACGGCACATTCCACATGGTCTGGACCACGGCATGGAAGGGCCGCACCATCGGCTACGCCTCCTCGAAAGACCTCATTCATTGGTCGCCCCAGCGCGCCATCGAAGTCTTTCCAGAAGGAACCGAAGTCGCCAACTGCTGGGCGCCGGAGATCTACTACGACGCGCGCGCGAAGGAGTACCTCATCGTTTGGGCCTCCACGATCAAAGGCCGTTTCTCCGAAACCCTCGGTCAGGCGCGCGAGTACAACCACCGCCTCTACTCCATCCGCACCGGCGACTTTCAGCAGTTCAGCGAGACCAAACTTTTCTACGACCCCGGCTTCATCGTGATTGATGCCGCGATCTTCCCCGCAGCCGTTGCTGGCCAAAAGCGCTACTCGATGGTCGTCAAGAACGAGACGCTTACGCCTCCTGCCAAGAACCTATTCCTCACCTTTGCCGATTCGCTTAACGGCCCATGGACGCCTCCAACAGAACCAATCTCCGGCAAAGACTGGGCCGAGGGACCAACTCCCATCAAGGTCGGCGCCGACTGGTTGATCTACTTCGATAAGTACACAACGCACCGCTATGGAGCTATCCGCTCACGCGATGCAAAGAATTGGACCGACATCACCGAACTGATTGAGTTCCCCAAAGGTGCCCGCCACGGAACCGCCTTCCGCGCTCCCCAAGCCGTCATTGACACCCTCCGCCGCGCCCCCTAACTTTCCCCTCGCACCATTGTGCAGTGTCAGGGCGGACCCCACCGCCACGGCCTTGATACAATCCACGCGCATGACCCGCCGCCAGTTGCTCGCCGCATCCGCCGCCCTCGCCCCCGCCGTCCAAGCTCAGCCGCGACGCCGCAACATCGTCTTCATCCTCGCCGACGATCACCGTCACGATTTCCTCGGCTGCCTCGGCCACCCTTGGCTCGCCGGCCACACCCCGAACCTCGACCGCCTCTTTACCCAAGGTGCCCATTTTCGCAACGCCTTCGTCACTTCGTCTCTCTGCTCCCCCAGCCGGGCTTCAATCCTCACTGGGCTCTACATGCACGCCCATAAAGTGCGCGACAACTTCACTCCTTTGGACAACGCCCTTCCCACCTTTCCTCGCCTTCTCCGCGACAACGGCTATCGCACCGGCTTCGTTGGCAAGTGGCACATGGGTGGCGCCAGTGACGAGCAGCGTCCTGGTTTCGACCGTTGGATCAGTTTCTTCGGCCAAGGCGAATACACCGACCCGAAAATGAACATCGATGGCAAACGCGGGCAGGTGAAGGGCAACGTCACGGATGTCCTGACCAACGAGGCCAAGCGCTTCATCGCCGAGGCGGGCGGCAAGCCGTTCTGCTTGTATCTCTCGCACAAGGCCGTCCACTTTCCCTTTCAGGCGCCGCCGAAACATGCCGGACTGTTTCATGACAAGAAGGTCCCGTGGCCGAAATCGATCGCTTATCGCGAGGAATGGTACGCGCAGCTTCCCGAATGGGTGCGTAAGCGGCGCTACACCCGGCACGGCGTCGATGGCGCGTTCGGCCAGCCCGGACCCATCGACGACTGGTATCGCGGCTACTGCCAGTCGCTCATTGGCATCGACGATTCCGTCGGCCAGGTGCTCGCCGAACTCGAGGAACGCCGCCTACTCAACGACACCCTCGTCGTCTATATGGGTGACAACGGCTACATGTGGGGCGAACACGGCCTGCTCGACAAACGCGCCATGTACGAACCCTCCATCCGCGTGCCGCTGGCCATGCATTGCCCGGACCTCTTTGCCGCTGGAACCAAGGTCGACGCCATGTCGCTCAACCTCGATCTCCCGTCCACATTCCTCGATCTTGGCGGCGTACGCCAGCAGCCGCCCATGCATGGCCGCAGTCTCCTGCCCGTCCTAACCGGACGCAAGCCCGAGAACTGGCGCACCGACTTCCTCTACAACTACGAGTGGGAGCCCGACTATCCCTATACACCTACGATCTGGGGCCTCCGTAACGAGACCCACTCCTTCATGCAACATTGGGGAGTGTGGGACATTGGCGAGCTCTACGACCTCCCTAAGGACCCCGATCAGATGACGAACCAACTCGCCGCCGCCCGCATCACCTACGGCCGCGGCCGCCATACGTACCACATCAAGGACGACGCGCTGAAGGCTCAGGTCACGAGTCTCCAGGAACGCATGGCCGCGATCCTGCGCGCTACCGGTGGCGATCCGCGCTTCGCCGCCAAGTCCGACCCCAACGATGTCTACGCGCTTTAACGCGCTGCCTCAAGCGGGTCAGGCTCGGCGCGATGCCCTTCCCGCCCGCTCCGAGTGAATCTCCACCGCGCGCTCGACGGCGGCCTTAATGTGCGGCAGCACATTCTCGCGCCCAACATGTTCGGTCAATTCCGATTGGTTCAACATCCGCGCCGGCTGCTCGCGCGCGCCGCACAGCAGCAACACTCGACCGCTTTCATGCAGCGCATCCGCCAGATCCTCCAGCGCCTTTAACCCCGTTCCGTCGATAGCCGTCATGTTGCGCAGCCGCAACGCCACAATTTCAGGTAGCTGGTCGATCTGATCGCTGATCACCTTCAACTTGTCCGTGGAACCGAACAGAAACGGCCCGTGAATTCGGAACACCCGCATGTAAGGCGGAATTTCCTTACCCTGCAAAATGTGCACCCAACCGTCGTCCACATAGTTGCGCGTGACTTCGGTCACCGTCGTCGTCTGTGTCACTTTCCTGATGTAAAGCAACGCCGCGCTGATCATGCCCACCTGCACGGCAAGCGTAAGATCGGCCACCACAGTCAGTGCGAACGTAACAAACCAAACGGCGATCTCCGTCCGTGAGAGCTTGAGTATCTCGGGAATCTCGCCCCACTCGCCCATGTTGTAGGCGACCACAAACAGAATTGCGGCGAGCACGGGCAAGGGAACAAACTTGGCCAGCGGTGCGGCCGCCAGAATCACTGCCAATAACGTCAGCGCGTGGATAATGCCTGCCATCGGCGTCTTCGCCCCCGACCGTATATTGGTGGCCGTGCGGGCGATGGCGCCGGTCGCGGGCAGGCCACCAAACATCGGGGAAACCATGTTCGCGATTCCCTGTGCCACAAGCTCGGTATTCGGGTTGTGCTGGTCGTTGCTCATCCGGTCGGCGACAACCGCCGACATGAGCGATTCAATCGCGCCCAACAAAGCTACCGTGACAGCCGGCTGCATCAATTGCACGATTTGCGTGATGCTCAGCGAGATCAGGTGAAACTTGGGCAGGCCCGCGGGAATGCCGCCGAATCGCGAACCGATAGTCTCCACGGGAAGGGAGAGCAACACGGTCGCCGCGGTTCCGCCGATGAGCGCCACGATGTAGCCTGGAATTCGCGGCACGAATTTCATGACGAAGATGATCGTTGCCAATGCCGCCGCTCCCAGCGTCATTGCCGCGGGCGAAGCAGTGTGAGCCGCGCCGAGAAGGGCCTCCATCCGCTCGAAAAACTCGCCGGGGACCTTGGCCAACTGAATCCCGAAAAAGTCCTTGATCTGCGTGCTTGCAATCAGCAGCGCAATGCCGTTGGTGAATCCTACAATGACCGGGCGCGGAATGAAGCGGACCGCCGTGCCCATTCCGGTCAGCCCGAGAAGCAGGATCAGCACCCCTGCCATGAACGTGACCACATACAGCCCGCCGACCCCATACTTTTCGACAATGCCGTAGACAACGACTACAAACGCACCCGTAGGACCACCGATCTGGCAACGCGATCCACCCAAAGCAGAGATCAGGAAACCTGTTACGACAGCACAATAGATGCCTTGCTCAGGTGTGAGTCCGGAGGAGATTGCGAACGCCATCGCCAGCGGCAATGCGACCAGTCCCACGGTAATGCCGGCGATCAGGTCGGAGAGGAAAGTCTTGCGGTTATAGGTGCGCAGAGCTTCCACTGAACGGGGAAGCCACGGAGCCGAGAGGTTCAAACCAAATTATACCCGCCGCACTGCCACGAGAGTCAGATCGTCGTGCGACGCAGCAATACCCATGAACTGCTCGAGGCGCTGTTGGAGCAAGCCCAGTACTTCGTCTGCGCTCAGACCGGCAGCCTGCTTCAGCGCCTCCTCGAAGCGAGACTCGCCGAACTCCTCGCCATCGCACGCAACGGCTTCGGTAGCCCCATCGCTATAGAGCACAAGCATGTCTCCATGTTCGAGCGAACCGCGAAACGATTCATACTGCATGTGCTTCAGTACACCCATCACGGGGCCGCCACCCGTCAACGATTCCAGGCTTCCATCGGAGCGCAGAATGTACGGCGGATTGTGGCCTGCATTGGCATACGTAAAATCGCCGGTGACCGAGTCGAGTACCGCGATGAAGAATGTGATGAACCGGTTTTCGGGACAAGTGGAGGAGACGCTTCGGTTGAGCCTCGTCAGGAACTGCGCCACGTCTTCCGTGTCTTCGCTCAACACCTGCACCCGCGCCTGCAGACTCGACATGAGCAACGCGGCCGACATGCCCTTTCCTGCGACATCGCCCACGATCACGCCTAGCCGGTTGCCGGCGAGACGCAGAAAGTCGAAGTAATCGCCGCCTACGGAGCGGCAGGGAATGCTCACACCCGCCACGTCGAGCGCGCCCATTTTGGGAGCTTCGCGCGGCAACAGGTTCCGCTGGATCTCGGCGGCCTGCTCGATCTCCTTCGACAGCACCCGTTCGGTCTGCTCCACCTCGATCAGCCGCGCATGCTCAATATGGATCGCCGCGACGTTGGCCATCACGGTCAGCATGTTCAAATCCTCGGCGGTGAATGTGCGGCGCAGATCGTTGGAGTCGATATAGATGAGACCGATCACATCGTCCTTCGTTTGAAGTGGGACGGCGATCAGGCTTTTCACTTCTTGTCCGGCCAGCGTGCTCGAAGCGCGCAGAGATTCGTCGGCGCGCGCGTCGTCCACCAGCAGCGAAGCCCTCTGATTCAGCACCCTGTCGCGCACCGTCTCGCTCACGCGCAGTCCTTCGCCGCGCAAAGCGCGTACCGTCAGACGGCCATCTTCGCTTGTCGCCAGCATTCCGCGCCGCCCGCCCACGCTCTTCATCGCCAGGTCGAGAATCACTTCGAATAGCTCGGCCAGCGGCCTGTGGCCGGCCAGTTCGCGCCCGGCTTCCATGAGTGCCTGTATGCGCGAAGCGCCCGTGATCATTCCCGTGCTCAGGGCTTGCTCGATGCTCGATCCGCTGCTGCCTACCAACCGGTCCAGCGTCGTCACTACACTATGCCCACCCATCGTGCTCTCGAAATCGTCATGCACGAACATGACCGTCTGTTCCATCGCGTGTGAGGGGTCGTGATATTGCAGCGTCACCCGGCCGGCGTTCAGGCGGTCGCCCGAAACCAGCCGCGTGCGCTTCGTTAGCCGTTCGCCGTTGTAGAGGGTTCCGTTTTTCGAGCCGAGGTCGGAGGCATACCATTCCCCCTCTTCGCGCTCAATGAGCAGATGCCTGCGCGAAAGCACCGAATCTTCCGGATAGGCCAGATCGTTGTCGGCCGCGCGGCCCAATGTGACACGGCTCGACGTAAGGGGATAGATGCGCCGCGTGCCGTCCTGCAGCGTGATGATTAACGACAATGAGGTGGGCGTCACCATACCTACCGATCTCGTCTAGTTGGATTCGTCCGCTCGGGCAGTGACGCCGGAATGGGCGAAAACACCAGTATCGCTCAGTGGCCCAAGCGCTTCAC
>DASRHX010000720.1:0-5962 GCA_035650295.1 Bryobacteraceae bacterium
TCGCGTGGAGGTTTCGACGGTGACTCCGGAGACGCTCGCGCAATGGAATCCGGATTTTAGCAAGTACGATGTGGTCGTTAGTAACTTCAATGGCGGGCATACGGACAAAGGGGTTCACTGGCCCGAGCGGGTGCAGCGGCAGTTTGAGGCCTATGTGAAAGGCGGTGGCGGCTTTGTCTCTTTCCACGCCGCGAACAACGCGTTTCTGCATTGGACCGCGTACAACGAGATGATCGGGCTGGGGTGGCGGGACCCGGATTTCGGGGCGGGTCTGGCGGTGTCGGACGATGGCAAGGTGGTGACGACTCCGAGGGGTAGTGGGCTGAAGCCGGGCCATCCGGCGCGGGGGGACTTCGTGGTGCGAGTGCTCGACCCGCGTCATCCGGTGACGCGTGGTTTGCCGGAGCAATGGCTGCAGCCGATGGAGCAGTTGACGCACGGGCAGCATGGTCCGGCGGAGGGGTTGACGGTGCTGACGTATGCTCATTCGCCGGTGTCGGGGAAGAACGAGCCGATGGATTGGGTGAGGAAGTATGGCAAGGGACGTGTGTATGTGACGATGCTGGGGCACACGTGGAAGAACGAGCCGAACCCGAATTTGGCGGCACCGGAGTTCCGCAGGCTGCTCGCTCAGGGGATTCGCTGGGCGGCGAAGTGAATGCTCTTCGCCTATTCGTGCGATGATAGAGATGTAGTTTGACAGTTTGTTGATTCTGGCATCCTTACACGTCCGGTTACGGCCGCTCTTGCTTGATCCTGCCAATTCGCCCTTCTGCAAATTTCAGAAAGAAGATTCAAGTGAAGAATATTTTTGTCGGAAACCTCGGTTTCGGAAGTACGGAAGCTGGAGTTCGCTCCATGTTTGAGGCATATGGCACGGTTGACCGTGTGAGCATTGTCACGGACCGGGAAACGGGCCAGGCCAGAGGCTTTGGATTCGTGGAGATGGGCAATGATGCCGAGGGCGATCGGGCCATTTCCGAAATCAATGGACGGGACCTGGACGGCAGGACGTTGAACGTCAACGAAGCGCGGCCGAAAGAAGATCGTGGATCTGGCGGACGCGGCAACGGCGGCGGCGGTCAACGCCGTGGCAATCGCTACTAAGCAAGTGCAATCAGGCTTGATTTAAGGTATCGATTGTCAAAAGAAGATTCCATAGAAGTATTGGGCAAGGTCGTCGAGAAGTTCCGGGCGGGCATGTTTTCCATTGAGCTCGACGCAGGGAAGACAGTGCTGGCAACGATGGCCGGGAAGTTACGGCGCAATCGCATCAAAGTGATGAACGGCGATCGCGTGACGCTGGAACTTTCGCCGTACGATCTCACACGAGGCAGAATCACTTACCGGCACAAGTGATTCAACTCCGCTTCGCTTTCACAATCGCCCACTTCCCATGCGATGGTTGGCCTCAACCGCCATCGCGTGCGGCGGTGGGCAATTGCGATCAAGAATCCCATGCGGCGATTGATCGGGCGGCGTGGTGGGTGCCGCAGTGGTGCGCGTGGAAACGGGGCGGACGGCGCTGCTCGCGGGCGATCACTATCCGACGGCGAGCGCCTATGATCTTCAGAATCTCACTTTCAACGCAAATTGTACCGAGCGCGGCGTGTTTTGCTGGCCGGTGATGCGGCCGAAGTTGGCGTTGGTGATGTCGAGCGACGCGGGGCCGTTGAAGATCACCGAGTTGGTGATGTTGAAGGCGTCGGCGGAGAAGTCGACCTTGAAGCGTTCCGTGACGGAGAAGGTGCGGGTAACGCTGACGTCTTCGTTCCAGAATCCGGGGCCGTAGAGGCCGTAGGCGCCTGCGCCAGGAGTGTTGCCGTAGGTGTATGCGGCCGGGCTAGCGAATGCTTTGGAGTCAAGAAATATAGGCCGGGCGCCTGTGAGGTCGCCACTGCCCCATTCGCCATTGATACGCACAGGGCCGCTGAAGCCAGGCGAGTAGTTGGCGCGGCAGCCGCCGGCTTGGGGTAGATTGCACGCCGCACCGATGATGCCGTAGGGCAGGCCGGAGCGGATGCGGGTGATGCTGGAGACGCGCCAGCCGCTGAGCACCGAGCGCGTCACAATGTTCGAGGGATTGATCGTTTTGCCGGGGCCGATGGGCGGTTCATACACTACCAGCGCATTGAACACATGGCGGCGATCGCTTTCGCCGTGGGTCTTTTCAATTTCCCAGAAGTAGGAGCTGCGGCCCGTGCCGGCGTCGGAGAGCGTTTTGCTCCATGTGTGGTTGATGTTGAACTGGAAGCCGGAGGAGAGGCGTTTGCTGAGCGTGATCTGCAGCGAGTTGTAATTGGAGCTGGCGAGGTTCACGAAGTCTGCATTGACGCCGGAGTACTGCGGGAAGGGGCGCAGCATCTGGGCGAAGGTGCCGCGGAAGTTGGCGTACGGCAGGCTGACATCGGGAATTATGGCGCGAGCGGAAGCGAGAGTGGTGGCGTTCACCTGCGACGTGAGGAGGTTGCCGAGGGCCAGATAACGGGGATGGATCTGGCCGGACCAGATGCCGAGTCCGCCGCCCCGTAGCAGTTTGCCGTTGCCGCCGACGTAGCCAACGGTCAGGGTGAGCGAAGGAGTGATGGCGCGTTGCACGGAGAGGTTCCAGTTCTGATAGCGAGGGGGACGCGCGCCCTCCTCGGGGTTGTCGAAGGCGACACTGCCTCCAGTGAGACGTTCCGTGGTGAAGCCGGTGTTGAGCGTGGCGTCGAAGAAGGGTGGCTTCTGATAGGCGGGAATGCCGTCGTCCCAATCGTAGGCGGGGCTAAAGGTATCCGGCGAGGGGAACCCGGGTGCGGCGGTGAAGCCGAGTTTGCCGGTGCCTTCCCGCGCGCCGCCGCGGCCGCCTACCGCTCCGTGACGCGTGTACATCATGCCGTAGCCACCACGGAGGACGGTTTTGTCGCCGAGCTTATAGGCAAAGCCGAGGCGTGGACCCCAGTTGTTCATGTGCGTTTTGATACGCGTGCTGCAGTTGCAGTAAAGAGGCGATGCACCTTCGCCGCCGAACTGAAGTGCGCCCTTGAATCCTGCGGCGGCGGGATTGGGGATGTCGGGATTGAACCAGGAGACGCGGTTGGCGACCTCGACGTAGGGAAGCATGATGTCGTGTCGGATGCCGAGGTTGAGGGTGAGATTGCGGGTGACCTTGTAGTCGTCGCCGATCCACCAGGCCCAGGAGCGGTAGCGTGCGCCGGAGGTGACGACGGAGTCTTCCGTCACGGTGGAGGAGTTGAGCGTGCCGAGCAGGTAACTGGCATAGGCGTTGCCGGTGGCATTCTGGAGCGTTCCGTTATTGAAACCGGCGGTCTGGATGTTGCTGAAACCGGCGATGAAAAGCGTGCCGTCCCAGCGCGCGCGATAGTTATCCTGCAGGCGCTGGTGCTGCACGCCGGCCTTGACGGAGTGGCTGCCGCGCAACCATTGGAAGCTGTCCTGGAAGGTGTAGTTGTTAAGTGCGTCGAGGAAGGGGCGGGCGTCGGTGCCGCGCCATCCGACGGGTGAGTTGGGCCCGGCGAAAGAGACCTCGGGGAATGACTGCGTGGCGTCGCCTTGAGGCAGCCCTCGGATGCCCGACTTTTCGACCCAGTTGCCGTCGATGGTCGGATTGGTGATGGGGATCCAGAGGCGCGAGGCGCTCATGCTGAACTGGTTCATGATGGTCGGATTGATGACCCAGTTGTGTTTGAATTGGCCCAGGGTGGGCACTTCATCGACAACGCGTGTGACGGTGTAAGGCAAGGGCAGGGGGACGGGGTTGCCGCGAATGGCGCTGCTTTGGTTGTGGGAGCCGCGCGAAAAGAGGACGGAGAAGCGGTGGGCGTCGCTGGCGTTGAGATCGACCTTTACGTTCACGTTGGTGTTGTCGAAGCCGACGCCTTTATTGTTGTTGAAAAAGTTGCTGGCAATGCCGGGATGCGTGGGTGCGGGGAGGGGTTCCTGGAAGAACTTCGACGGCCCGGAGATGCGGCTAGCGGGGATGACGTTGCCGGCGAAGGGCTGGCGGCTGACGGTGGAGGTTCCGATGCCGGCGGTGGTGGCGGGATCGAAGGTGTTGACTGGTATCTCGCCGAAATCGCCCCCACGCATGCGTGTGGTGGGGACGGTTGTGAACTGATAGGCCGTGGCAACGCGATAGCGATAACCGTCGTAGGAGCCAAAGAAGAAGATCTTGTTGCGCTTGATGGGACCGCCGACGGTAAAGCCGAACTGATTCTGATTCTGTTGCGGGCGAGTTGGCGCGAAGAAGCCGCGGGCGTCGAGCTTGGTGTTGCGGAAATATTCGTAGAGCGAGCCGTGGAACTGGTTGGTGCCAGATTTGATGACGTAGTTTTCCGAACCTTGACCATTGAACTCGACGGACTGGCCGCTGGTCTCCACCTGGAACTGCTCAACGGCTTCGACGGAAACCGAATATTGCAACGCGCGGCTTTCGCCCTGGCGTACGGCGTCGGTGATGGGCATGCCTTCGATGTAGACGTCTTTGGAGAAACTCTGGCCGCCGTTGATGAAGCCGAATGTTCCGCCTTCCTGCACGCCAGGCATGAGGTAGATGAACGCCGACGGATTGCGCGGATTGCCGTTGCCCATGGAGAGCGGGAGCGCGGTGTACATCTCGTTGCGGATGGTTTGGCCCATGCGCGCGTCCGTGGTGTTCAACTCGGCGGGGACGGCAGAGACAGTGACACTCTCAGTAGCTGAACCGATTTCCAATCGGAGAGGTAAGTCAACAGTACCGAGTGCATCGACCACGATGTTCTCTTGTACGAAGGTGCGGAAGCCGGACGCAGTCGCGATGATTCTGTACTCGCCTGCCGGGAGAGGCTGTATTACATACACACCGGCGGCTGTAGTCTCGCGGCGGTAATCGACGCCGGTGGCAGTGTGAGTGGCCGTGATGACTGCACCGGCCACGATTGCCCCAGAGGGGTCCACAATCGTGCCACGGATGGCGCCGCCTCCTGCGATTTGGGCGGAGGCAGAAAATGCGGATAGAACCAAAGCAATAGGAATGACCCAACAACGAAGCAAAGCAAGCATGGCTTACACACCCTTCTTATTCAGCAAACGTGGTGGTGACCCGTCAGGTGTGCGGATTATATGAAGCAGGAATGTGGGTGTCAATCCTGTACGGGCATCCTGTACGGGCTTACAAAATGGAAACTCAGCGCTTCCATTCGAAGGTGGTTTTGCATTCGCGTGGGCGCTCGGGCGGCGTCAGAATTACAACCGCGGTAAAGCCATTTTCGCTCTCCGGCTGTTCGATGACCTTCAATTTGCAACCGGAAGCGGCGGCCTTGAAGCGAGCGAGCGGACGCGCCGGGAGAGGTTGAGAGATCGACAGTTTCGCGCCGGACAAGGGTGGTGTCGCATGCAGGGAAGAGCCACGCAAGTACAAGGTCGTATCTGATTTGACGATGCCGGTTAGGGTGGCCAACCCGGTAAGCCGGTTGTCGAAGGCAGTCGAACCGTGACGAATGGGCTGGTTGGGAAGCGGCGAGTTGGGACGCGGGGAGCGGTAGATCTCTCGCTCGTTGGTCCACTCGATCCAGAGCTCGTAGGGGCCGGCAGCCTTCTCAAATCGGACGGCCGAGCCAGAGAGCTTCGGCTTGCCGCTACCTTGAATGAGCCTTGCGCGGAAAGTGGCGCCCGCTGGAACGCGCTGAGTGTAAGAGCATACAACCGACGACGGGCCCGCGCCTTCGAAGAGTTCCAATTCCAGGCGGTTGTTGCGAATGGTGAATTCGAAGTCACCCTGAGCCGCGAACTTGAGTTCGTAGCGGCCCGTGGAGGCCGCTTCATCGAAATCGGGCGCGCGGGAACACACAACGAGGACGGCGGCGGCAGCGAGGAGAGACATCACTTTGTCAATGATGGCATGGTGGCCGAGTCCCAGTTGTCGGAGCGGAAGAGGGACGCGGGGAGGCCGTCGGCGTTGTAGAGATTGCCGTCGGGGAAG
>DASRHX010000721.1:0-2113 GCA_035650295.1 Bryobacteraceae bacterium
CTCCTTTGCGTAGCGGACTGAGCCACTGCCTCACGAATTATAGCGCTAGGAGCCTGAGCGGCGGGGGCATGAGTCATTTCGTCGCGTGGACACGTAGGGCGCCCTTTGCCCCGGCGAGATGCAGGAGATCGTTGCCGCGAAGACCAGGTCCGTGATCGGTACTTCCAACTCTTTGAAGGCGGAGCGTACAAAGCGGGCATGGGTGCTCACTTCGCTTTTTGCTTTGGGAATGTGAGTGTTGAATCTGTCGTGGTAAGGACTGACTCGGCGGTAAATTGCCGGTATTTGTGGAACTCGGTTTCGTTCCGGGCGCAGGCAGTGAACGCACGATGGCATACGCTGTTGGTGGAGCTGACCGGCAGCAACAGGTCGCGGCCGGCGACATTGATTATTCCGTAATCAACGGTCTTTTCAGCCAGTTTTAACGGATAACTGAGCGGGAGGTCGCGTGCTTGCATCTCGATCCGAAGCGGCCGGCTCGTCTCGGCATCGATCCATATGTGGCCCTCATACGCTGGTGTAATCCGTTGGCCCGCGTAGTCGATTTCCCATTCCGAGGCTTCCTTTATTACTACGTACGCGAATCGCACCGCCGGCCGGCCGGCGTACGAAGTGGTTTTCATGGATGTGAACCTCGCGTGAGTGGCTCTCGCGAGGACGTGGAATTGGACGAGCCCATAGTCGCCCCCAGCCCAGGCACCGCTCTTGAACGCGCCTTTGCCTGCCGGTTGATTGTTAACCCTGATATTGGTCACGTGCTCTTCGCCGCGAAGATAGATCATATCGGCGGTTACTTGATCAAGTTGACGCCAATCCACGAGTCTGTTTGTGCCCTGGAATCGCCGTGTCAGTTGCTCGCAGGTGAAATTCGGTAAGTCATTGTTGAATTCCCGAAGCACGCGGCGGGTTTCGTCAATGCGCTCAAGTACCGAACGGACTTGGCCTTGAGAGATGGCGGCGACGCTGGCTGCGAGAAACAGGTGTAGCAGCCGCGCTGACGTCATGTGGACGTGACGTCGCGAGTATTCCTCGCGTTCCACTGATTTACTCGCGCGCGGCGGCGATGCGGCGGTACTCGATGTTGCGCAAGCCAGCAACGGTTTTGTAGGAGGCGAAGCCGAGCGGTTTGCACAAGTCCGTTTCGTCGAAGCGGAGGCCCACTTTGCGATGGGTGATGTCGACATCGATGAGGACGGCGTTGTCAAGCCAGGCCTGGATGCGGGGGGGCGTGACGGCGAGGCGGAAGGCGTACCAGCGGCCTTTGACGAAGTCGCGTTCGAGGGATGTATCGTTTTCGGAGGCGTCGTTACCGTCGAGGCTAGAGAGTCCGACGACGGTGCCGCCCCAGCCGCCGTTGATCCAGGAACAGTGCGTGTCATTGACCGGGAAGACGATGCCGGCGAAAAAGTCGTTGCCGTCGAGGCGGGCGGCTTCGAAGCGAATTTCATAGCCGGAGTTCGGAAATTCGCCGGCCCAGGTGACGCCGGTCATATAGCCCTTGCCGAGGATGATGGCGGCGTCCTTAACCTGGACGGGGCCGCGGCCGGTGAAGGGGGTTTCCTTCCAGCCGGCGAGAGATTTGCCGTCGAAGAGAGGGGTCCAATCTGCCGCACTGGAGTGGACGCCGGCGAGGGCGGCTAGAGCGATGCGCCGGGTGATCTTCATGGCTTCATCTTAATGCCGACTCAGTCCGCAACCTTATCAGTCCGCCGATTGTCTCCGATAAGGCCAGCATCGGGATCGAGCGTAGCGGTGGTGATCCTCCCGGCAAAGCGCGTGAACGGGGACGGACGCGGGTGCCGGGGCGCTACTCGTGGCGGAGGGCGGTGATGGGATCCAAGCGGGCGGCGCGGCGGGCGCGGCGTTCGGCCTCTTCGCGGGTGAGGCCTTGCTCGAGATTAAGAAGCGATCAGGTTGTCGAGGTGGAACTTCAACTCGGCATCCATTCCCCGCTCCCTTGGTGAACCAGAAGTTCCACTTTTTCATGACGGCCTCCTTACTCGGCGGATTCCATGACCAGGGAAATGGCGGCGCACAGCCGCTGCCATCCTTCCGATTCGGATTCGAGCTGTATGGTTGCGGCTTTGGTGAGGCTGTAGAACTTGGCGTCGCG
>DASRHX010000722.1:0-7452 GCA_035650295.1 Bryobacteraceae bacterium
AAGTCGGCCGGGACGCCAGAGAAACCGCACGCCAGCGTGAGCAAAGGCGGCAAGTTACTACCGGAGGTACTGCAGGTGCTGGATCTGATCGCCAAGCACAATCTCGTACTGGCTACTGGCCATAGTTCGCCGGAAGAGGACTTGATGCTGGTTCGCGAGGCGGCGCGGCGCGGTGTCAAACGGACTATAGTGACGCACCCCGTTCATCCGATGGTAGGGATGACCGTGGAGCAATGCCGCGAGGCCGCGCGCCTGGGTGCGTATTTGGAATTTACCGGGAATTCGATGATCGGGATACAGAAATACGTGAGCTTCGAGGAGGTTGCGAAGCAGATGCGAGCCATTGGGCTCGATCATGTAGTGCTTTCGAGCGATTTCGGACAAGCGGGGAATCCGCTGCATCCGGATGGGTGGCAGCAGCTTTACGATGGGTTTCGCAAGGCGGGAATGAGCGGGCAGGAGTGGGACATGATCGCGAAGCGGAATCCTGCGAGGGTATTGGGACTGGAATGAGGGGGGCCGCGCGTGGGCTGCTGATTGCGCTGGTGTGCCTGCATGCGGGCTGGGGCGCCGATTGGCGGCGGATGCGTTCAACAAACTTCGATCTCTACACAGACGTTGGCAAAGAACGCGCGGCCGAAGTACTGGCGAAGTTGGAGTTGGCAAGACAGCACTTTCGCGGTTGGGGGTTGCCTCCACTGCCAGTTCGTGTCGTGCTGTTTGGTGATGAGAAGCAGTTTGCACCGCTGCGATCGGATGCGGCGATCAAAGGATTCTTTCAGTCCGGCGCGGAGCGGGACTCGATCGTGCTCTTGGATTCGGGCGAGGGGACGCTGCGCGGGGCGGCGCATGAGTATGTCCATCTCGTGCTGCACCATTCAGCGGGTAAGCTGCCGCGATGGCAGGAGGAAGGCATCGCGGAGTTTCATTCTACGCTGCGCGCCGATGGCGAGATTCGCACCGGCGAACTCATTGCAAGCCACCTGGGAATTCTGCAGCAAGAGCGGCACTTAACCGCTGCCAGGATGGCAGCCGCGGCGCGGGGCGACGTGACGTCGATTGGCGGCCGGGAGGTTCCCATTTTTTACGCGCAGTCCTGGGCGTTGATTCATGCACTGCATGCGGCGGGAGGCGAAGATGCGCAGCGATATCTGATGCCTCCGTTCGCCGCCATTGGGGAAGAAAAACTGCGGCGACTTGTCGATCAGATGCCCGCTTATTTGCGGCGGCCGATGACCGGCTGGACGACAGGCGAGCGGGCAGCCGCGCCGGGCGCGATCGAAGAGGAGACAGTTCCGCAGCAGAGAGCGGCGCTCGTGGTGATCGATGTGGCGCTGAGGGTAGGCAGTGTGAGGTATGCGCGGGCACTGCTGGGAAGCGCGGCGGCGGCGTACCCGGAGGATCCGGAGCTGTTACATGAGGCGGGAATGCTCGCATTGGCATCACATGACGACGCCGGGGCAAGAGAGAAATTCACTCGGGCGGTGCGGAGCAAAGACGCATCGGCGCAAAGCTTTTTCGAGCTGGCGTTACTCGAGCGCGACGCGCTGGGGCCGAAAGCCGGGAGGGTGCGGGAGTTGCTCTCTGAAACCGTGAAGCGCAACCCGCAACATGCCGAGGCGATGTACCTGCTGGGCCAGATGGAGGAATCGCAGGGCAGGCCCGCGAAGGCAGTGGAGTGGTTGGAGCGGGCGGTGAAGGTACTGCCGAGGCAATCGCGCATGTGGTACGCGCTGGCGCTAGCGCGGCATGACGAGGGGCAGGTAATGGCCAGCCGCGCGGCGGCTCAGCAGGCGCTGGCGACTGCCGAAACGACGCCGGAGAAGGAACAGGCCGAGGCGGCGTTGGAGTTGATCCAGGGTGCGCTCACAATTCCCCGCCCCACAGTGGAAGCGAAGAAGCCGGCACAAAGAGTGCCTGAGGCGTGGAAGCAAGCTAAAGGGGACGCAGTGGTGCGGGGTGAGTTGCGGGAACTTGTGTGCGGCAAGGGCGTCGCGGCTCGCATACGGCTATGGGTAGCGGGCACCTGGCAGGAACTCACGCTCGACGATCAGACGCGAACCACGGGCAAGGCAATGCAGCTGCAGTGCGGAATGCAGCGGCCGGCGTTATCAGTAGAGATCAGCTACGAAGCGAAGTCGCGGCGCGCGGTGAGCATCGAATTCCGGTAGCCCGCGCCGAGGAACCTCAACGCAACTCATAGACACCCGCCGGCTGGTTCCAGCGGAGATTGGCGGCGTGTTCCTCGATCCAGGATCGTAGCGCGGTCTGTTGGGGCGACCCCGCGAGCCAGGCTGAAGTATCACGGAGAGCCTCCGGTAGGGGCAGCGTGGCGGCGAGCGCATAGTGCGGAGATAGCAGGCAGATACCGGCGTCACGGTCGGTGCGGATAGGGCGTTGCGGGAAGTGGTCGACGATGGTGCTCGCCGCACTAAGCTCGCCATAGAGCAAGCGGGCAGCGGCAAGGAGCGTAACCGTGGCGCGATCGGACGCGGCGGCCCACTGGACGGAAAGTCCTTCCACAAAGTTGCGGTAGACGGTGAAAGCGTCCACGTCGGGGTCGGGCTGAAAAAACGAAGATGCATGAGGGAGATCGGCGCCAAGGCAACTCAGCAGGCGGTTGCGATGGAAGCCGAGCGGCTTGAGTATTTCGGTGCGATCGAGTGAGGAGGTCATCAACGTGCTCCGGCGCAGCCAGTTGGATGGAAACAATTCGACGGCCGCGCTCAGAGCAGTAAGCGAGCGGGCGGGAGGAAGTCCGCCAAAAAGGGCTTTCGGGAGCTGGGGCGTTCAACGGCGGACGCGGGAGCGGACTTCAGCCCCGAAGATCTCTTTCACCTCCCTGCGTAGCTCGCCGAGATCCGAATTGGTCAAGACTGCAATTCCGAGCCCGGCACTGGGCATCATGAGGACCTCAGCCTTCCAACCGATATTCGACCCTGAGTGGCCTGCGACATCGTACTGGGACGTGGGTCCGGGCACCATAAGATATCCGAGCGCATAGCGGGCGTTGGTCCCGGCTTGCATCGCTACGCCGCCTTTACGCATCTGCTCAAGGGTTTGCGGTTTGAGGACCCCACGGCCGGGCGGGGCGTCCCCTGCGGCGCAATGTGCGAGCAGAAACACGGACATATCCTGCGCGGTGGAAAGCAGGCCGGCGGCGCCGGCGGCACTGAACTGCCGTAATGTTGTCGCGCTGCCGTCCTTCCGATATGGCGTCGCCGCGCGAGCGGCCAATTCGTCCGTCCAGTTGAATGAGGTCGACTTCATACCGAGCGGGCGAAACACTTTATCCCGGGCATACTCGGCGAGAGGACGGCCAGTCATGTCCTCAACCAGGAGTTGGAGAATCGCGTAACCACCTCCCGAGTACTGGAAGCCCGCGCCCGGCTCTTTCACAACCTGTACCCGGCTTTTTGACGGCCCCGCGCCATTGAGTTCGTCGATCAGGGAGGGAATGGCCCTGTCGCGATCCGTACCCGCGACGCCGTGCACGGAGATGCCGGCGGTATGGTTGAGAAGACGGCGCACCGTGACGCCGCGGCGTTCGAAGGCGGAATCGGGCAGATGCCAGCGCTTCAGGTACGTTTCAACCGGCTCGTCCAGCTTAACGCGGCCCTCTTCCACGAGTGTCATGACGCTCCACGCCGTGAACATCTTGGAGATCGACCCGAGGTTGAAGACGGTATCAGCGCGCACCTGTGCGGCTTGCTCGCGATTGGCAACACCATAAACGCGAACAGAAGCCTGGCAGCGGTCGACGAAAGCCACTGCGATACCGGGTTCCCGATGCTTTTCGAGCAAGGCCGGCATGCTTGCATCCAGCTTCGTGAGAAAAGACGCCGACGGTTCCTGCGCGAGAGTAATCGACGCAAGGATGAGGGGAGCGGCTGACAGGTTTGTGAATTTCATTCGAGGGTCCTTCGTACTCATCACGAAGGCGAGCCACCAGAAATTCCCGGCCGATTACGGATCCTATGAGCGACCGCGACCGGGCTGCTCGTTCAGCCTAGCTCGGGCGAAAGGCTGCCGGTAAGCTTCATGGCTTCGAAGCGGTTGATGGTGCGGCTGATGCCTTCATCGAGTGAGGTGCGCGCGATGCCAGGTACAGCGGTGTGCAAAGCGGTCGCGTCCATATGAAACGAGACCGGCACCTGCGGACCCGCGACGGTCAGCAGGCCGCGGGCCTCGGGGGCAAACTCCTCGATTTTGGCGACGAGCTCGCTCATCTGGACGATGTCTCCGGCGAGGTTGAACACGTGCGCGCCTTCGATGGTGGACTGGGCGCATTTCACGAAGGTATCGGCGACATCCTCGACGTATTGCATGTCCATGAAGCCGGACACGCGGATCTGGAAAGGCTTGCCGAGCACGGCGGCCTTCATGGCAAGGGTAGGATCGGCCGTGAGTCCGCGATCGCGTCCGACACCGTAGACGGTCCAAGGGCGCAGTCCGATGGAGGAAATGCCATTGGCCTGGAAGAAGATGCGGGCGCTGCCTTCGTTCGCCATTTTGAAGACGCCATAATGGGTGCCAGGCTTAAGCGGATCCTCTTCGGAAAGGGGGCGGGCGCCATAGGCGTCCTCCGGTCCCCAGACGGCGGAGGAGGAGGCGTAGACGACGCGGACGGGCCGTCCTGCATCGCGTGCGGCCTGGAAGATATTAAGGGTACCGATGACGTTGATCATGCCGCCGGCCACGGGCTGCGTCTGGCAAAAAGGCATGAGCACGGCAGCCAGATGAATGATGTGCGTGATCTCTTTTTCGCGGACGAGCTTAGCGAGGAGTTCGGTGTCTTCGATGCGGCCCGCGACACGTTCCAGCAACGGGCTGGATGCCTGTTCGGAGATGTTTTCGAGCCTGTCGAGATTGCTTCCTAAATCGAAAGAAATAACGGAAAGGTCTTGATCGAGGAGCTGCTTGACAACCCAAGCGCCGATACACCCCTGCGCGCCCGTAACAAGAAATCGCATCCGCCTAAATTAACATAGGCGGATTGCGGGATCGCCAGACCGCAGTTATTTTGGATGGCGATTAAAACCACCAACTGCGTTTGCCGCAGGCGTGGCATCGGAAGCGTGCGATACCGAAGAAACCCAAGAGCTTCACCGGAATCGTCTGGCGGCGCGAAGGTGCCATGTCAGGCGAGTAGCAGCGGGGGCAAGCGCAGACTGCGGGAAGGGTTGAAGTACCACGAAGGGGCGCTGCGGAACGGCGGGCGTATTCCGGCGGCGCAGCGACCGCAGCCGGCGCATCAACTGCGCAATCCGCCGACTCGGCAATCCGCATAGCCGAACCCAATTGCGCCAGAGCCGGATCCTGCGCCTCCGTTGGAACCTGCTTGGTGTCGCTAAGTCGAATCTGCGCCGCTGTTGAGGCCATGTCGTTTCCACCTGCACAGGAAGTGAGTGCAGACAAGGCGAAGTCTCTCTGGTTGACGGATCAGAAGAATCCCAGTAAACCTTTGTAGCGCAGGGACATGACAGTTCGAGAGCAAAGTGGAGACACAGCGAATACAATCAGGGGAGCGAAACGCGATGCGATACTGGATCAAAACATTTCTTACCTGCATTGTATTTTCTTCCGCCGCTTCACTGGCTCACGCCAAGGGTGTGCGCGTTGAATTCAATCCGCAACGAAGCGACGTCGGTCCGTATCCAACCGATTTCCAGACGGTTCCCGATGAGCGGCAGGTGACGGGTCTGCGTGTGAACAGGCCGGCGAATCCCTTCTTTTCGTACGCACTCGATCCGGCGCTGAATCGACTGGATGGTTTTGCGATCAATGCGCGGCTGACCGTGAAGTTCAGCGGAGCCGTACGCACCGAAACCCTGCGGCAGGGGATCTTCTTTGTGTGGCTTGATGCGGTGCAGGGCGAACGGTATCACTTGCGGCCTACGGGACACATTACCCGCATCAACGAGGTGACCTACGATTCGACGGCGAACCGGGCTCACGCAAAACCAGACGAACCATTCGAAGGCGCGCGGCGCTACGCGATTATCGTGACCGATGCGGTGACGGACGCGGCGGGCGACCCGGTGGAGGAAGACGCGGGGTTTCGCGCGTGCCTGGAAAAGAAGGTCGGCGGTGCCTATTGCGATTTTCTCAGCGAGGCGGTATTTCGCGCGGGCGGCTCGTTTCCACCGAACCACCGCATTGTCGGGGCGAGCGTATTTACAACGCTGAGTGCGACGGCGTTCCTGGAGCAAGCGCGCAATGTGGTACTTAAGACGGCGCCTCGATTCATGCGCTGGACGCAGGGAATCATCAACATCGCCGATATCAGCGCGGGGTTGCTTCGGGCCGATGTGGGTCCGGACGGCCGCACGGAAGATATCGCCTTCCCGGTCTCGCTTTCGATTTTGCCCGCCGCCGGCGTGAGGCGCGCAGCTCTCGGAACATTTCGCACGCCGCGATTTGCCGACGCAAAAGGACTGCTGCCCGATACTCCGACGGCCATGGAGCCGGTCCCAGTGAGCGAGGAAGAAATTGAGATGTCGGTGTACCTTCCGTCAACGCCGATGCCGGCGGGCGGTTATCCAGTGCTCATAGCGGGCCACGGCTTTTTCGACAACCGTTACGGGTTCCCCTCGGCGCTGGCGATTGGGCAATTGTCGGGGGGCTACGCAGTGGTGTCCGTGAACGCCTTCGGGCATGGGTATGGCCCGGCGTCGAAACTGGTGCTGACGCGAACAAGCGGCGAGCAGGTAGAGATTCCCGCGCGCGGACGAGGCTTGGATCACAATGGCGACGGGCGAATCGACGCCGGCGAGGGATGCGTGCAATTGTCACCCAACGCACTCGTGCTCACTCGCGATTGCCTGCGCCAAACGGCAGCGGACCTGATGCAATTGCTGCGCGTCCTGCGCGAGGGCGTGGACCTTGATGGCGACGGGCGGCCGGAGTTGAACGGCGGCAGGACCTATTACATCGGGCAATCGCTCGGCGCATTCTATGGGACGTTGCTTCATGCCGTGGAGCCGGAACTTCGCGCGGCGGCACTGAATGTCGGCGGCGGGTCAGCCGTGCCGACGATGCTCGCCAGCGGCGAACGCCGGGCGGAGTTGCGGACGTTGCTTGAGCAAGTGGGCTTCACCGGGTTCGAAAGCGGCGCCGGACTTCCGTTGCGCTATGAGGAGGTGCGGGTAATCGCCGACCCGAAACTGGCAGCATGGCAGACCTTCCTTGCCGATCTGGAGTGGCTGGAAGCTCCCGGCGCCCCAGCGAGTTTTGCGCCTCACTTGAAATCGGCAACGCTTCCCGGCGTGCCCATCAAGCGAACGCTATTCCAGATGGCGAGGGGCGATCAGACAGTCCCGAATCCGTCGAATTCCCTGCTTATCCGGTCGGCAAACATGCTCGAGGCGACGTCCGTTTACCGGCACGATCTTGCGTTGCAGCAGGTATCGAACCTACCGCAGAATCCACATATATACCTGGCCGGAATCG